>DATFQQ010000445.1:0-6101 GCA_035264195.1 Candidatus Sulfotelmatobacter sp.
TCTGATCCACTGGTTGATAGTAACTATGAAAGTGATTTAATGTAGTGCGTCAGTCAGAGTGACGTCTATTTAGTGTGCGGCGAGCACGTTTAACTTTCTCCAAGATATCGCCAGCGCGTGCGGTCCAGATAACACGCCATACACTTATCAAAGTAAGCGTCCGGTTTGCGCCGTATTGACAGGTTGACGGCGGACTTATTTACCGTGGCCTTCAGGCTAAGCTGCGGGTTCGACAACTTGTGGTAGAGCGCTCGCGATGTTCCACGGAAGGAGTTCCTCGATGCGGTTGATTGGATGATCGGCGATGCGAGTCAGCACCTCGCGTAGGTATGCCTCCGGATCGAGACCGTTGAGCTTCGCTGAGCCGATCAGAGTGTAGATAACGGCCGCGCGCTCTCCGCCGGCATCGGAACCGGCAAAAAGATAGTTTTTCCGTCCCAAAGTAACTGCGCGCAAAGCACGTTCGGCGGCATTATTGTCAATCTCCAAGCGACCATCGTCGCAGTACCGGGTCAACGCCGCCCACAACGTCAGCGCATAACGGATCGCCGCCGTCGTGTCCGACTTGCGAGAAAGTTTCGTCAGCCAGACTTCGAACCAGTCGTGTAAAGACTGGAGCAAAGGTCGAGCTCGGGCTTGGCGAACTTGTTTTCGTTCCTCCGGAGGCCCTCCACGAATCTCACCCTCGACCATGTATAAAGCTGTGATCCGTTCCAATGCTTCCCGGGCCAGAGGCGAGCCATGAGCGTGTTCGAGTTCATGGAACTTGCGGCGAACGTGCGCCCGACATGCGACTTCCTGAATCCGACCATCTTGATATAGCTGATTGAAGCCGGCATAGGCATCGGCCTGCAGAGCACCCTGAAACGTGCGCAGATGCTGCACGGGGTGTTCCCCTCCGCGATCGGCCGAGTACGCAAACCACACCCCGGGAGCGGCCGTGTCGCCCGCCGGTCGGTCATCGCGCACGTAGGTCCACAACCGCCCCGTCTTGGTCTTGCCCGTGCCCGGCGCCAGCACTGGGACGCGCGTGTCGTCAGCATGCAGCTTACTCGCCACCATCACATAACGCCGCAACGCTTCCACCAGTGGATCCAACAACCCACTACTCCCACCGACCCAGTCCGCCAGCGTCGATCTCTCCAATTCGATTCCTTGCCGCTCATAAATCTCGCATTGCCGGTAGAGGGGAAGATGATCGGCGTACTTCGAGACCAGTACATGTGCCAGCAAACCCGGTCCCGCCAGCCCTCCCGCGATCGGCCGACTCGGTGCCGCAGCTTGCACAATCCGTTCGCATCGCCGGCAGCTCAGCTTGGGACGCACCTGGCGTATCACCCGAAAACTTTCCGGCACATACTCCAGCATCTCCGAAACATCTTCGCTTAGCTTCCGTAACTCTCCACCGCATTCCGGACAAGCCGAGTGTTTCGGCATATGAGTCTGCGTTTGTCGTGGCAGGTGCTCTGGTAACGGTCGCCGCGTTGGTTTCGCTTTGGCAGTAGCCTGGGGAGGTTCGGTAGAAGGACTCTCCACGGAGTGTGTCGTCTGCTCCGCGGCTTGCGCTTGTTGCAAATCTTCCAACCGCAGTTCCAGTTGTTCGATCTGCCGCTGCAGTTTCTCTGACTTGCGCCCGAACTGCATCCGCTGTAGTTGGCTGAGCAACAGTTTCAGAGTTTCGATCTCACTCTCCCGCTGCAGTAACTGCTGTTCTCGCTGCAGCAACTGCTGGTGAGTGGCAATTCGTTCCTGGTGTTCGGCCAACAGCAGCGCGTGCAGCGCTTCTCGATCTAACCTGCTCAGATCCGGAAGCGTCGCCGCCAACATGGACCGCAGTATGCCATCAAGACGCACTCGGCAAAACATGGAATTGCACAATTATCTGTGCAAATCTAGGAGTGAATCTATACTGACAACTGCGGCTCCCACGTGCGCAAGGGTCGTCGCCAGTCAATCCCTTCTAACAACATCGATAACTGTGCCCGCGTGAGCGAAACAACTCCTTCCCTAGCTTGCGGCCAGACAAACTTCCCTCGCTCCAGACGCTTGCAAAATAAACATAGCCCGTCACCGTCAAACCAGATGAGTTTCACCAGATCGCCTCGCCGGCCGCGAAATATGAATACTTGCCCCGACATCGGACTCTTCTCTAACTTGGTTTGAACCAAAGCACTGAGCCCATGGAAACCGCGGCGCAGATCGGTCACGCCAGCCGCTATCCAAATCTGTGTGTGGTTGGGTAGAGTGATCATCGCTGTAGGCACTCTAACAACACACGCAATAAAACCGGATCGGCGCTGCCTTCCAGGCGTACTTGCGCATGCGGCAGTTGAATGTGAATCGTGCCTGACCAGGAAGGAAGCAAGCAGGCAGCAGGTTCTCGCATCGAACTGGTCAGCGGCACCGAACTCTCGGCAGCGACTCGCACCGGCAACAGTTTGGCCTCGCGCCCGCTTCCCAGTCGCCCCGCCCGATACAGCCGGCACCAGTTGAAGACTAAGTTGGCGTTGACTCCATGTGCCCGAGCTACCCGCGCCACCGACGCTCCCTCGGCCAAAGCTTCCTGGACAATCCGCAGCTTCTCTTCCAACGATCGGTACCGCTTAGTTGTGGCAGGTTGAGTGTAAGTGTCCATCATTGCTCCACGTGGACTCTATCGTTGGCTGTCCACGTTGCGAGCATGACTTCCAATTACACGATTGTCCAGACGGCCAGGGCCGGACGCTTACCAATGTACTCTTGCCCGACATGTTTGAGCCGCTTACCAGTAGCATGCACGTGGTAGTCAATAGACGGACATTGTTAGGAATGCATTTTCCTGAGGGGAGTAGAGGATGTCCGACTTCCGTGGCATCGAAACATGGTGCACCTTCGACAAACTCTGGGAACGGATCGCTGGAGTGCTCATAGCTGTATGTGCCTAAACATAGCAATGCCTCAATCGCGCCGATTGCACTCAACCATGAACGCACCGCGTGGCCGTGAGTACGTCGCCAGCGTTCCGCCGCAAATGCCACTTGTACCGAATACATCAGAGGAACATCAAGCAGGCCAACAATCAAATTTCTTCGCGAGTCGCTCAAATCAATGATGGTTTTCAAATGGGCAATTGCGTCGGAACCTTTGACCCCCTGAGACAAGAGTTCTCGTTGCAGCGATTTCAATCGGGGTGCTGAGAAGGCGTGCTGTTCAACTCGGGCCAAGAGGCCTGAAAGCAAGGTCAAATCACGGAACACGTGCTCGGAGCCGAGCAAGACTTCTTCCAGTCGACTCTTTAAGCGATATCTCACACTCGCTTCGACTACAAGGATCACGATTAGCGGTGTAACAATGCCCCAATACAGCCAGACCACAGCTCCCGCAATTGCAACGATCGAGAGAATCAAGCTCAACCAGCCAAGCCACTCCGGTTTCATTCGGCTTGGCTCCTCCGCCCAACGCAGCAATGCTTCGGGATGCACCCCGACGCTCGCATCTTCGCCAAGCACGGCCAAGTCTTCTCTGAGATCGAGTTGATCCCGCAGTTCACGAACTGCAGGATGCCGCTCGGCAATCTGGTCAATCGTCGCAGGTGCGAGCAACCACTTCGCGAGAGTCTCCTCGCCCATGCGGGTACGAGATGTGGAAAGAAGCTCGAACAAGCTGCCTCGGCCAAATAAATCGAGGTCGGCTGCGTATACATGCTGAGGGTCGCTGAAGCGTTCTCCCGTCTGTCCCGTACCCGCCCAACGGTCTTCGATTCGAGCTAGGCCGCTTTGATAAAAAGCGACCGCCCGCTGGGCTAGGTCTCGGGTTCGAAAAATGCGCGAATGATAACCTCGAACGGCTAGAAAGGCCACCACGGGAAATGCTACCCACCAAGGCGAGAACACGTGCTGCTTGAAGGATTCCCAAGCCAAGACTGCGGCTACCAAGGCAAGCACCAACCGAACGTTACCAAGCCGAATATGGATCGAG
The DNA here is from genome assembly GCA_035264195.1 of Candidatus Sulfotelmatobacter sp. Taxonomy (GTDB): domain Bacteria; phylum Acidobacteriota; class Terriglobia; order Terriglobales; family Acidobacteriaceae; genus Sulfotelmatobacter. The sequence goes on from DATFQQ010000445.1 coordinate 3,958, forward strand.
TCGTAGTGAGCGACCGTGGCTGCGCGCTCGTTCAAGCGTTGCGCATATTCCTCAACTGCTCGCACCAACTGAGAATACATCAGTCACTTCGGATCAACTGTTACAAAATCTCTTCTATAACAACGTTTGCGTTGTCGGCGTTATCAGGCTTGATTGCGACAGTTGGCCCCGTAATGTGGAACTTAGACCCACTTCGGCGTAAGATTTTGGGCCGTGACCTTGGAAATGACAGCACTCAAACGATGGCGTGTTCTCACCTCCGTGCCCGAGTTGCTCGCGAACGATGCTCCTCGGATCTAACTAAGAGGAGTGCATCTCTCACATCTTTCTGACACCCGCGAATTAGGCCACTTTTCTGACACCCGCGAATTGTAGGCCACTCGCGGCTTTTCGCTGCATCTAATTGGCCCGAACGGCGGTTTACTCCGCAGTAAATTACCCCAGAAAATAGAAGGAGAATCCGAATGGGATCGCGTCTCACAAGTCTTCGTAGTATCCCCGCGAAACTCACAGCAATTATTATGCTACTCGCGTTCAGTCTGGCAGTAATGGTTCCAGTCGACGTGGTGGCGCAGAACAGTCCAACTACCTCGTCGAGCGTTCTCGTTACTGGCACGACCACAACGGGTGCTGTGTTCAATGGTGTACTGAAGGTTGCGAGTGTCACCGCCAACAGTGTGACTGGTGCGCTGACTGCAAGCGGAACCCTAACAGGAACTCTAACCAGTGCAACCGGTCAGGTACTTGGCACTGTGAACCAGGCCGTCAGCGGAATACCGGTGACCGGGATTTCCGCCAGTTGTACGAGCCTGACTTTGACACTCGGTCCGCTAAACCTTGCTCTGCTCGGCGTGATGTTCCACCTGAATCAGGCCGTCCTCGCGATCACGGTACAATCCGGTTCGGGAACTATGCTCGGAAACCAGCTCTGCTCGGTTACAAATATGCTCAATGGCGGAAGTACGAGCAATTTGCTGACGCAGCTTGTGGGATTGGTAAATCAGATCCTGGCGAGCCTCTAACTTTGGATTTGCTCATGAATTGCTTGGGCTGACAGCTTAGGATTCACCCTTTATCCGCAGGACGGGTGGCTTGCTTAGTCGGAATTGCCTGTTAACGTCAGGAACCGAAGAGGAGGCGAAAACTACCTTCAACGCTCTGCCGTGGAGGGGGAACACCTCGCGAAATGGCCCTGTTCCCCCTCCGTGTTATCCCTGGTGAGTCCTGATGGACGCGAATTCGGATCGCCCTCGTGAATCGCGATTGGCGGTTCCCCACCATCGGACCGGTCCCGGCACAGGTCGGTCGGCCTTATAATCGAAACAAGAGTGTTCAGGTGAACGCACACACGCCATTCATTGACCGCGAAAATCTGCCTGCGCCGAGCGAGGGCTTCCTCGTCACGCTGTTCATCACCGTGCGAAGCGTTGCTCGGTCCCGCGCGTTCTACTCCGAGGTTCTCGGCGGCCAGGTCGTACTGGAGGAGAACCCGTGCATGGTCAAGCTCTCCAATTCGTGGGTGATCATGAATCCGGGCGGTGGCCCCACCCCCGACAAGCCAGACATCTCGGTCGTAGACTACGAGTTTGACAACACGCTCTCGATTTTCATGAACCTGCGCGTAGCCGACATCCAGGCGTGCTACGAGGAGTGGCGTTCAAAAGGGGCCGAGTTCGTGACACCGCCGATCGATCGCGGTGCCGAGATTCGGTGTTATATGCGAGACCCCGACGGCTACCTGATCGAGGTCGGCCAGTCCACGGGACTGCGCGAGGGCAAACTCGCCAAGAAGCGGCCCGAGGATCTGCCGGGCTAGGACGACCCCCGTTCTGCCACTGTTTGAGTCGGGGCGACTGGATTTGCTTTGCCGGTTTTGAGACGGACGTGGGCATTGAACATCTCTGTTTAGGCAGCAACCGGAGTTGCGCTGTTAGCGGATTGGCTCTCGCATTTGCATTTGGAGTCCTGGCCACAAAGTACGGTTTAATTTTGCTGAAAACGCGCCAACTGACTGAGGAATCAGGCTCTCAGACCTGATTCTTGGCGTAAAATCTTAGGACCCTATCGACAAGCGCGTCGGCGCTGAGCATCCGCGTTAAAGCAGGTTATTTACCGCCGAGGCGCTTGCGATAGGGTGATTTGGA
>DATFQQ010000446.1:0-23102 GCA_035264195.1 Candidatus Sulfotelmatobacter sp.
TAGGAGGATTTGGTTGCCAGCGAAAGAGTCGTGACGCTGACGTCTGGGTTGTTGGTGCGAGCTTCTGGATTGCTGCCGAGAAAGCCGATGAGCGTTACTTTGTTCTGATACATGACTGTGTCTCCGTTTGTTGAATTCGCCCGTTGTTGCTCGGGTCACATGGAGCGAAGCTGGCGAGTGGGCCCGGCTCCCAAGGGCCGAAGGTCTGCTTTCTGGGAGGGGCCCAAAAGAAGTTTCGAGGGCGTTCATTGCTGGATTTTGCAAACTTGTTTTGGGAGGAACCGGGACCCCGAAGGGGCGCGCCATGCGAAGCAGAAGACCGAGTGCCGCCGGGCGACGGAATAGCCCCGAAGCGGTGACCGAGCATAAGACGGGGCACAAAACGGCAGACACGCTTCAGAACAATGTTCTCATCTGCGCTCGGCTCACGGAAGTCCACGCAAATGGCAGTACGACATGAACCGGCATCTCCGCGAAAAGAACGACGGCAATGGTTGGCAACGTTGCGGTCGACAAAGCTCTGGCTCGTCCACGCCTTGCGGCACAGGGACACGTTAAGCAGGCCAGCCGAATTGGCAGCAGAAATGGACATCGTTAAGTCTCTGGAAGTTTGGGTCTCTCCTCAGCTGAACGCCTGGTCAGCCCGGAAGCGCACGATGGTCAGACCGAGGGGGTTCACGGCAAGCTCATTGTTCTTCACGTTCTCGCGAAAGACATAAGTGACAGTGGCTGTCCATCGTTCCCGTTTGAGTTCCGTATGATCAGCGGCATTCGTGTGCATTGCAGCGCTCGCATTCAAGAGCCAGAGTGCCCCTGCCTACTAGGACGGTCACTCTCAAATATGTGTCCATCACCAGCCGATCGCCGTACTGCTCCAGGCAGGCTCCCCGGCGCGGGTGATTGCTGAGTCGTTGTCCTATCCGTGGTTACCTTTCTGGCCTCGTTTCCACTTCGATTGCATCGCGGTCCATAGAGCCATCATTGCTATACCCAATCCGCCACCGTGAGGGTTAGTTCCTTGGAACATAATCGAAATTGACGAATTAGTAAGAAATCTTCACTGAGAACAAAGTGGGTGGTGGAAGAAGCGCTTCTAGGCGCGTAATCAGCAAATTTAGCCATTGATAAAAATTTGCAAACCGTCTTCCGGATAACGAACCAGACGACCGATCTTTTTGAATGGCGGTCCGAGGTGCTTCTCGAGGTTGGATTTCATACGCCATTTACGGAGCTGGGAGAGTGAAACCTGCAAGATCTCAGAAACTTGTTCCTCCGTGTACATGCGTAAGGGCAACAATTCAACTCCGCGTTCTGCCAGTGTACGTACCGATCGGGGTTCGAATCGTTGGCTGCGCGGTTCGGGCTGGGGAGAAAGGCTAGTTGCGAACACGGGCTCTAATGGAATTGGCTTAGGTGTTCTCATTGCTGAGTTCGAAAGTCTCATCTCTGCCTCCGAGTCATCTTTGTTAACGCAAATCTCGGTGTCCGTCAAAACGCGACGGAGTCACGATCGCCGACCGCTCATCCTTAGTCAACCCGGAACTGCCGTTCTGCGAGGTGCTGGCCCCACGTCGCTGGATGTTTTGTGCCACCTCCGGCGACTCAGTCGGAGCACTTGAACGGGCCTGTGAAGCTGGAAGTGTTGATGGTGGCAGGATTGCCGCGCTCTGGTCGCTATGCTTGGATCCGGCTTTGGATGACACTCGGGTTGCTGCAAGGATCTCGGCCTGTTCGGCTTCGATCAGTTGCTTTGCGCGCTCTAGAGCGCGCTGTTGAATGTGTACGTAGTCGAAAGACGTCTGGCGATCCATGTGCCCAAGTTGCGCCATCATGACTTCGAGCGGCACCCCGGCTTCGGCCCCTTGTGTGCGAAAGGTGTGACGAAGATCATGAAAGCGAAATCCTCTCATCCCGGAAGCGGCCATGAGCTTCCTCCACGATTTGACCCAGCTTCTCATGGGCTTGGTCACATCCCACTCACCGCTCGCTCTTTGCGCTGCGTATCGTGACCTTGCCGTGTTGAGAGGAAGCAGATAGTGTTCCGGGGCTGTGGCACCCAAGGTCTGCGCCCGCAGCAGGAGCTGCTGTAAACCCCACTCGGCGATTGCCATCAAACGTGGCTCGCGCTGTTTTCTGGTCTTGGCCACTTCTCGAACGATGCGGATCTTGCCTTCCGACAGGCAAATGTCTTTCAACTGCAACTTTCGTATCTCTCCTTTCCGGCAGCCCGTCCCGGCTCCCACGGCGCCGCACCACATGGCAACTTGCCAATACTCGTTCTGCTCAGCGGTTTGGATGATTTTGATCATTTGATCGGCGCTTGCAGTCTTACCCGCCCTGCTTTTCATCTCACGCAGGGGCTGGTAGCGAGCCGCCAGGGTGTCGCTCCAGCAGTCGGCGTAGCTCATAACGCCCTTGAGTAATTGCATCTCGTAGTTGACGGTGCGAGCCGTCACGGGTTGCTTCATGCTAGGGCTGATCTGCTGGCGACGCTGCTTCTGATAGCTGCGAATTTGCGGAAGACGTAACTGGTTCACTGACACGAGTGGGCCGAAAAACTTCAGGACGTTCTTAAACATCCTTCGCTCTCGCGAGACGGTCTCGGCCGAATTGTTGGCGAGTTTCCAGTCGAAATAGAGTTCTGCCACTGAATCCAGGGACGCTTGCGTCAGATCCGGAGACTCGACTTGGTCTGCTTGTCGCGTTTCCTGCCGTTCCAGGAAACGCATCTTGAAAAGCAAGGCTTTTTGCGGATCGCTGGTCTCGGTGGATTTTTTGTGCTGCCGCCCGTGGCTGTCGTACCAAGTGAACCAGATGAACCGGGACTCGGAGTGCCAGCGGAGTCCACGTGGAAGTTTGGCTCTCTTTTTGTCCTTCACGTGATCTGTTTCTTACAGATCAGCCAATCCGTCAAACGAGGCTCATTGATCCGCATCTGCCATCGCCCAAAAGCTGAGACCCGGGCTGCAGTCGAGTGGTGCCGGCTCTGGCGCATCCGGGGCCGAGCTCCAGGCTGATGCTTATTGCCGCTGGAGTCTTGCATACGGCTGCGTGTTCCAGCGGGTTCGCGAATGAAATGTTGCCAGCTGGATGTTGCCAGTTACCACTTGGGCAACAGGTGAAGGACCGTAACTGCTTGAAAAGATTTGGCTGCCCCCCAGGGATTCGAACCCCGATATGCTGATCCAGAGTCAGCTGTCCTGCCGTTGAACGAGGGGGCAGTTTTAATAAGAAGTGGGCCAGAGAGTTGGCCCACATCGATTTTATGGTCCCGGGTGAAGTGCGGTCAACCTGAAGTCGCTTTCCTTCGCGGTTTCTAGTGGCACCTCTCCGCGATAAAATTCTCTAAGATACTTCCCCGAAGATTCAAAATCACGAGGATTCAAAATGTTCACCTCGACTGAACTTGTCCAGAGTTCCGAATACACTGAACTCGCTCGCCGTCCATTGGAAGCCGGTCAGTGCGCACTGGTGGTCATCGACATTCAGGAGAAGCTGCTGCCTCCGATCTTTCAGAGAGAGCAACTGGTGCGCAATGCACAATTGCTGATCCGCGCTGCCAGGATTCTGAAGATTCCGGCGCTGGTGAGCACGCAATACGCTAAGGGACTCGGAGCAACCGTGCCCGAGGTCGCTTCCTTGCTTCCTGGAACCGACGCAATCGATAAAACGCTGTTCTCATGCTTTGGCAGTGATGTGTTTTGTTCGATGGTCAGGCGCTTGCCCGGTCAGCGTACGACGCTATTGCTTTGTGGCATGGAGAGCCATATCTGCGTGGCGCAGACAGCTCTGGCCGCGGTGCGCGAAGGGTACCTGGTTCATGTCGCGTCCGACGCTGTCAGTTCCCGCACCGAATGGAATTGGAAAATTGGGTTAGACCGAATGCGGGCTGCGGGAGCGATCATCTCGTCGACTGAGATGATGATCTACGAGTTGATGCGGTCGTCGTCATCGGCGGCATTTAAGGAACTGCTGCCTCACCTCAAGGGATAAGAAAGCAGTTTCGAGTTTCTAGTTTCAAGGCCTCTGGTCTTTGAAATCGCGAAAACTGACTTCCTACGCTTCCGCGGGCTCCTGATCCTTTTTCTTCACCCGGACCACAGTGATTTTCGCGAAGCCTTCCTGGAATGATGGTGGCTTTAGCTTGGCGGCCATGCGTCGCATAATATCTTCAGGCACGACGCGGTCGCGCCGCTGATGACGTTCGATGCAGACGTCCAGCGGAACATCAAAGAACACCGCATGGACTTCGTAGTTGTAGTCCTTGGCAAGCTTGATCCAGTGCTGGCGTTCCTGCGGAGTAAGGTTTGTCGCATCGACGTAATTCATCGGACGCTTGGCGATCAGCCGTGCCTTCAGCATCGAGCGCAGATTCGAGAAAACCAGATCTTGAAAGCGCTGCTCACGCACGTCATCAAAGAGAAGCGAGCGAACCATGTCGCTAGAAAGCGGAACTACGCTGTGCCGCTTAAACCATGAACTCTTGCCGGAACCCGGCAGTCCGATCGCTAGCACCACAATTCCCTTGGGGGGGCGCGGAGGAGCACTCGGAATCACGACCGGAGCAACTGGAGGTTGAGCTGCCGGGGCCGGAGCGGGTTCTCCACTCTCTGGAACCTCAGCGCTGCCACCTTCGATTTCGCCGACCTCAGGTTCAGCAGCCGGCGCCTCGTCGGCAGTGATGTCTGGCATGGTGCCTTTTGGAGTGAAGGCTTGTGCTACGGCCTGTTCACGACCGCGTCCACCACGTCCGCGTCCACCGCGGCGGCGCCGGCCACGCCGTGCCGTCGAACTGCCCGACCGCTGAGCGCTGGGCTTCGCGTCGTTTGCGGCAGAGGCCGATTCCTGCTGGACCGGTTCGGCTTCTTCCTCCCGCTTACCGGCAATATTCTCTTCGGCCTCACGGTCAGTCACTTCAGAGGCCGCTTTCTCCGATTCGTCCGCTTCGAAATATGCGGGCTGAAGTGGCGGGGGCGCCGGTTGGCCTTCCGGCTCTTCCGCTTTCTTTTTGCGCCGTTGCAAGCGGTCGCGCATCCATTTACGCATGTTCAGGCTTGTAACACAGATGGCTGGATCGGGGCAATCCGACGAAAGGCATTATGGATACGAAAATTGTGGAGGACTCGGGGTTTCCCCGCGTCCCGGCTTCTGAAATGCGACCTATGACGAGCCAGATACCTTCTGCGATCCACGGCCAAAAGTACATTTCACTGACTACATTTCGAAAAACCGGCGTAGGCGTTCCAACTCCAGTGTGGTTCGGCGAGGAAGATGGAAAACTCTACGTAATGACGCGCAGCGATATGGGTAAGGCCAAGCGCATTCGCAACAATCCGCAGGTGAGAGTCGCGCCATGCACCATCCGCGGAAAAGTGACCGGACCGGAGTTCATTGCCACTGCGCACGTCCTTCCGCCGGAGGAGCATGGGCGCGCGCGCCGGACCGTCGATCGAAAATATTGGATGGCACGAATTCCACTGATCTGGTCGAGAACGGATACGTATTTTGAGATCAGTTTCGCCTGACTAATTTGTCTTCCAATGGAATGTAGAGGCGAGGGATCTGCATCACCCGACCGCTCCAATGCCGCACGCTGGAAGCAGATCCCTCCCTTCGGTCGGAATGACAAAGTGTAGGGGTCGGAAGCTCAGGGTGTAAGGTCGGAAGCACAAGATATCCGTTTCGTCCGGCTACAATATCTCGATGTCCACGCAAACCTGGAATGCCGTTGACTACGCCACCAATGCCGGATTTGTTCCTGCGCTCGGGCAGGTCGTACTCGACTTGCTTCAGCCCAAGCCGGGAGAGCGAATCCTCGATCTCGGCTGCGGCGATGGAGTGCTGACGCAGAAGCTGGCGGCGACCGGCGCCCATGTTGTAGGCGTGGACAGCTCTGTGGACATGGTGGCCGCCGCGCGCCAGCGCGGACTTGACGCCCGGGTGATGGACGCGATTAAGCTGATTTTCGATCAGGAGTTTGACGCCGTGTTCTCTAACGCAGTGTTGCACTGGATCAAACACGATCCAGACGCTGCCATCGCATCCGCCTACCGCGCTCTGCGCCGCCCTGGACGATTTGTTGGGGAAATGGGTGGCCACGGATGCGTTGCTGCGGTCAATGTAGCACTGATCGTCGGCCTGGAAAGGCGCGGGGTCAAGAATGCCGCCAGCATCTGTCCCTGGTACTTCCCGACGGTGGACGATTATAAGGAGCGACTGGAGCGCGCGGGATTTATCGCGGAAAGTGTTCAACTCATCCCGCGCCCTACTCCGCTGCCGACCGGTATGTTCGCATGGCTGCAAACTTTCGCCAACCCATTTTGTGCTGCGTTGCCGGAAGACCAACGAAGAGATTATCTGGAGGAAGCTACCGAGACGTTAAGACCTGTACTCTGTGACGAGCACGGCCGCTGGACCGCCGACTACATGCGCTTGCGATTCGTGGCCCGCAAGGGCTAAACATACGTCTCGGTGGCAGCGACCTCAGGTTGTCATTCTGATCATTGCGCTTCGTGCTGGCCGACGGACTTATGCATTTTGCAGGCGACATAGGCGCCGCCGGACAAAATGCGTAGGTCCCACGCCGCGCAAAGTACCCGCGGCATCAGGATGACAGCGCTGTTGTAGAAACCTGGACGGTACCCTCACCACACTCCCGTCGTCAAATACTCGTGAATCGACTTGGCCGCGCGGCGTCCCGCACCCATTGCCAGAATGACCGTTGCGCTTCCGGTAACAATGTCCCCCCCTGCGAAGACTCCCTTACGCGTGGTGCGTTGCGTTTCTTCGCTGGCCTGAATATAACCTCGCTTGTTCGTGCCAAGACCAGGTGTGGTGCCTTGAACGATCGGATTCGCGCTGGTTCCGATCGCAATGACGGCTACCGACAGCGGTAGATCGAATTCCGATCCTTGTTTAGGCACCGGGCGGCGGCGTCCGGAGGCGTCAGGTTCGCCGAGTTCCATGCGCACGCAGCGGGCTGCACTCAGCCAGCCCTTCCCGTCAGATAAGAACTCGACCGGGGCAGTCAGCATCTGGAAGTCGATGCCCTCTTGTTGGGCGTGATGGACTTCTTCAGCGCGAGCCGGCATCTCAGCCTCGCTGCGTCTATAGAGGACATGCGCCTTTTCAGCACCCAGGCGCAAAGCAGAACGAATCGCATCCAGAGCCGTATTCCCACCGCCGATTACCGCAACGTGCTTTCCGTGCAGATCGAGCATGGGCTCGTCGTACCCAGGGAACTTGTATGCCTTCATCAAATTGATGCGCGTCAAGAACTCGTTCGCCGAGTAGACGCCATTCAGGTGCTCTCCGGGAATATTCATGAATTGCGGCAGGCCTGCGCCGGTGCCGATAAAGACTGCGTCGTAACCTTCTTCTTCGATAAGTTCGTCGATGGTCACCGTGCGGCCAACGACTACATCCGTTTCGAACTCAACACCCATCCTCCGCATGTAGTCGATCTGTTCGCGCACAATCTGCTTGGGCAGACGAAACTCGGGAATGCCGTAAACCAGCACGCCTCCGATCTCGTGCAGCGCCTCAAACACGCGGACCTTGTGGCCCTTCTGGATCAGATCGCCAGCGACTGTAAGCCCAGAAGGTCCGCTGCCAACGATTGCGACTTTCTTTCCGGTAGGCTCTGCATTAGGAACGACGAAAGTCCCCATCCGCTGCTCGTAGTCGGCCACGAAGCGCTCAAGGTATCCGATGCCCAGTGGTTTCACCTTCTTTGAGAGCAAACACTTTCCTTCGCACTGGTCTTCCTGTGGGCAGACGCGACCTGTGATTGCGGGTAGCACATTGGCGTCGCGAATCTTGGCTGACGCGCCGAGAAAATCACCAATCACGATGCGTTGCACAAACTCCTTGACGTCGATGCCGACCGGGCAATTCTCCGTGCAGGTCGGCTTCGCACACTCCAAACAGCGGAGCGCCTCCTGCTGCGCTAACTCAGCGTTGTAACCGAGATTGACCTCTTCGAAGTTGTGGGCTCGGACCTGGGGGGGTTGCTCCGGCATCAATTGGCGCGGAATCTTGATGCGATCTTTCGGCGGTAGTGGATTTTTCGATTTGCTCGCGGCCGGGCTCATCGTTGTTCTCCTGCCGCCGACGAAGAGGCACCGACGCAGACGTGACCGGACTCCAGGCTGCGCTTGTATCCTTTCATTGATTGCTGTTCGGCTGAGCGATACATCGAATTGCGCTGCACCAGTACTTCGAAGTTCACTCTGTGACCATCGAACTCCGGACCATCGACGCAAGCGAACTCGCTCTTGCCATCGATCAGAACGCGGCAACCGCCACACATGCCGGTGCCATCGATCATGATGGGATTCAGGCTTACAACAGTGTGGATATTCTCTTTTCGGGTTAACTCCGAAACAGCTTTCATCATGACAATCGGGCCGACTGCCACCACGAGGTCGATCTTCGTTCCGTTCTCAATCAATTGACGGAGCTTGTCAGTAACGAATCCTTTGTCAGCATAGCTGCCATCGTCCGTGGTAATCATGAGGACATCGCTTACAGCGCGCATTTCATGCTCGAGGATCACGAGTTCTTTATTCCGCGCACCCACGATCGACAGTACGCGATTCCCTGCACGCTTTAATGCCGCCGCTGTCGGATAGGCCATGGCGGTCCCAACGCCGCCACCCACCACCACCGCTGTGCCGTAGTTCACGATCTCGGACGGTTTCCCTAATGGGCCGACCACGTCGAGAATCGAATCTCCGGTGCCGAGCGAGTTCAGCAGGTTCGTCGTTTTGCCGGCCGATTGGACCACGATGTTGATGGTGCCCTTTTCGGGATCTGAGTTCTCGATAGTGACCGGAATCCGCTCGCCCTCTTCGTAGATGCGCAGGATGACAAACTGCCCGGGCCGTTGCTTCCGCGCGATGCGCGGCGCTTCGATCACAAACCGCTTGATGCCAGGCGCAAGGAATTGTGCGTGAATGATCTTGAACACAGGCAGCTCCGTGCTACACGCAATGAACTTCCTGACCTCTTCCATTGTGTCGGCGGTCACAGGCAAGGGCTGTGATTAGCATCACATTCGGCTGTGCGGGTAGTCCGGACAAGAGCGCGGGTGAGATTACTTTCGGACACTACCGAGTGCAAAATCCTTTACCCTCCGACCAACGCTCTAATCCGGTGAATCGAAAAATCGGGTGGACACTCACTTTCTGCTCCACAAACCGGTGTATACTCTGTGACCGCCGTTGAGGCATCTCTGAAAATCCCTGTTCACAAATCTTCGTTCACAAAAAACTCCCAGGAGGATTCATGCGAGAATCACACCAGCTACGAGGTCAAGCGCTAGCGTGCGTCTGCTTGACAGTTGCTTTCGCGCTTTGTGCCATTGCAAGTGCCCAAACACCTCTTATTCTGCCGAACACCCCTGAATCGACCTCAGTTCTTGTAGGGAGAGCGATCCAGAGCGGTGCACTACAACTGCCCACTTCTTCTCAGGCCTATGGGATGCTGCCAGCTCTAACTTGTTCGCCAGTTCCCTGCGTTCTGCCCAACGTCCAGGCGTCCGCGGGAGTCAACATCGCCAACGAAGATCCCATTGCTTCGAACCCACGTAATGCGTCTCAATTGCTCACGGGCGCAAACGATTACAGCTGCGGGGTTACGCTTCAGGGTTTCTACGCCTCCAGCGATGGCGGATCAACCTGGACGCGCACATGTCTGCCGGCAATATCCGGCGGGTCAGGGCTTGGCGACCCGATGGTAGGTTACGACCGTTTGGGTAATACCTTTGCCGGGGGAATTCAAGCTGGTCCTCCGGGACAAGTGATCGTGGTTTCCACCTCAACCAACAATGGAACTTCTTGGGGTACACCTGTGGTAGCGGCGGTTCCGACCCTGAGCGGAGGCACTACCGATAAGGGATGGCTGGAGGTCGACACCAGCCCCACCAGCCCGGGTGTCAACTGCCTGTACATCTCGAATACTCAGTTCGACGCCAGTTCCAATAGTGAGATCAGCGTGTCGCACTCATGCGATCACAACAAGACTTGGGTGACCAAGGTGGTCGATACAAAACAGATCTTCCCGACTTCGGTCGACCAGTTCAGCGATCTCGCAATCGGCAAGGACGGAACGGTCTACGTCTCGTGGCTCCGTTGCCCGGCAACCGGCTCAACCGGTGATTGCGGTGGCACAGTCTCCAAATTCCTCGTTTCGAAATCAACCGATGGCGGCAACACCTGGTCCAGCCCAGTTACGATCGCCACACCAACTCTGGCTCCCGACACCTGCGGCGCGTTCTATGGCTGCTTACCGAATACCTTTGAGCGGGTTTCTGACATTCCCGTCATCGCGATCGACAACAGCACTGGCGCCAACGCCGGCCATCTGTACGTGGTTTATTACACTTGGACCGGAACACAGATGAAGGTATTCGTCAGCCGTTCCACGAATGGCGGAACGACCTGGAGCGCTGGCGTACCAGTAGCACCTTCGTCGGCCACTCACGATCAGTTCTTCCCATGGATTAACGTGGCCTCAAACGGCGCGATCGGCGCGACCTGGCTCGACCGTCGCAACGATCCTAACAACCTGCTCTACGACGCCTTCCTTGGCGGTTCGACTAATGGCGGCGCCAGTTTCCCGTTGAATAAGAAGCTGACCAGCGTCATGTCGAATCCGGATAATGACGGCTTCGGCGGGGGCTTCATGGGCGACTATACCGGCAACACGATTGCTGGAAGCACCCTCTATGCCTCGTGGATGGATACGCGCAACGGCCGATTCTCGCAAGACTTCGTCGGCGGCTACAAAGTCCACTAGAACCTAGCGCTTTCATTTCACAGGACCCCGGAAGTTCGGGGTCCTTTTTCATTTCAATTCTGGCTTGAAAATCACGCCCTGACTGGTGCGGCTGTTCATGACAATCTTTAGCGGTTCACTCAATTGCAGGTGACGCACGCACTCACGTTCATTCACGGCGGGTTGTTCGGCCAGCCATTGCCAGTCGAGAGAACCCTCGCCGGCGTCCGGATTCACGGTGAAATATCCGACCTGGAATGCCGTGAGGTTCTGGAAGAAATGACTTCCCTGCGAAGGAGTCACGCGGAAGTCGCGGAAACCTGCTTCGACAATTACACGGGCGCCAGAAATCTCGTCCCACTCGACCGGGATGCCGAGCCATGGGTCATTGGATCCCCAACGTCCTACACCGATCAGCAGATACGGCCGGTTCTCGGTGCTGAGTGTCGCGTTGAAGTGGGCCACGGCGTGCGCCACCTGTGGACTGCGACTGCGTTCAAATCGATGCGAGTCGACGACCACAATATCGCAGAGATTCTCGATGCGTCCGTTGCCGAGGACCTTGGTGCTATGACAGACGAGTTGGGATGGAACCAGGTTCGTGATGGCAAGATCCTGGTGATCGCGAGCGAGCGTGAGGGGCCGGATTTGCAGAAATCCAAATTCTGCCGGCTCTTCTCCGCGGGGCAACCGTACTGCAAATTCGATCTCCACGGGGTTTCCGAGCGCATCTTCGCCGGCGCGAACGAGGACATCAAGGATGGAAGCAATCGGAAAGAGACCATGTTTGAGCATAGGGGCGAATGTGACCACCCGCGGCCCTGCGCGGCTCAGTCCGTCGTAGACGGCTTCGTTCTCAGGAGAGTAAGTTGACGCGACCGCATGCAGAGTACCGTCTGCCTCGGCAACGTCGAGGCCGTACCGCGCTTCGCGCAAGTGGCCGGGCCCGGTTCCGTTCGCCACGCCATCGAGTTCGAGAGCACAGAATTCGGTCTGGGTGTTAGAGAGGATGTCTTCTACTGACGAAAACTGCAAGAGGTTCCGTGGATATCTTGGACAGAAGCTGATGCACTTGCCGCCATCGACTACTGTTCGTCCCAGACCGAGCGCAACGGCCGCGATTCCATCCGAATAGGTCATCGGCTCAACCGGATAAAAGTTGTGCGACCGGACCACGCCGGAGAAATCCGGATAAAAGCGCGGACCGTGCAGGGCGCCGACGACCTGTTGCAAGATGACAGCCATTTTTTCTTCTTCCAGCCGATACGGCGTCGCACGCACGTATGCCTTGGCGTGCTGGCTGAAAGTTGAGGCGTAGATTCGCTTGATCGCCTCTGAAAGTTCGTCGAGCCGAACCTGCAAATCGGGTTGCTGGTTCCCCAGCATGAACGTTTCGTATACACCGGTGAACGGCTGGTACTGCGAGTCTTCCAGCAGGCTGGAAGACCGGACCGCGAGCGGATAACGGACTTCCTCAAGGAACGCCTTTAGATTGTCCGTGAGGGTCGCAGGCAACGACGAATCCAGAAATCTTTGCTGGATTTCGCTGTCATCATCACAATGCAGGGCGAAATCACTGAGGTTGTTCTCCGCCAGAAACTGATCGAACATGTCGGTTGCAATAACGACTGCGGGAGGAACCGCGATCCGGATGCCAGGGAAGCGCTTCACAATGCGCCGCGTGCGTAGCAGGTGACGGACAAAGGCGAGGCCTCGGGCCTTCCCTCCCAACGATCCCGAACCGATGCGCAGAAAGCTGGCCTGCGATGGTTTAAACGTGTCGCCCCTGAAGTCGCCAATGAGCACTTCGTTTTGCTCACAACGATAGTCGTTGATCGACGCAATCAGATCGCGGCGAAGATGTTCGGGACCGTTGAAGTCTGAAACCTTTCGCGGACGTAGCTTCGCCGCGAGCGCAAATTCCGTTCGTGCCATCAGCCAATGGGAAAAGTGGTTGCGCTGCGCGTGGTACATCAGGCTATCGGCTGGAATGGTCTGGAGCATCTCCTCCAGTTCATTCAGATCTTTCGCGTGACCGACTTCGGCTTGATCGGGCATGCGAAAGACAAAGTCTCCGAAGCCGAATTGATCGGTCAAAATGCGCCGCAAATCTTTCATCAGTGTCGGTGACCGCTTGCGTAGAAAAGAATAGCCTTCGGCGTGTGCTCGCGGACGAAACTCCGTTCGGCTGGTTTGCAGAACGACAGGAACATCTGGAGCCAGACTCTTGACCATGCGTGAGAGTTCAAATCCGGCCTCGGGACTGAGCTTGCCGTCCCAGGGGAACTCCACATCAGACACTAAGCCAAAGATGTAGTCGCGATATTTCTGAACGAGCTCAGCGGCTTCTTCGAAATTCGAGCTGAGCAGAATCTTCGGGCGCGCCTGCATGCGGACCAACTTGTGCGCCACGTTGATGCCTTCCTGAATCACACGCCGCGACTGCTTGATGAGTTCGGTATAGATCACCGGAAGGAATGACGAGTAATAGCGGATGTTGTCTTCTACGACGAGCAACACGGGGACGCCCATAGCACGCGTATCGTGGAGCACGTTGAATTTATCTTCAATGTACTTAACGATTGCAATCAGGATACGGGCGGTTCCTTGCCAGAGGAACACGCGGTCGACGTCCGTTACCGGATTGCGGGCAACGAAATTCTTGATTTCGCGATAGTCGTAGCCGAGCACGACCACAGGCACGTCAAGGCCCGCTTCGCGCACCTTACGGGCAAGATCAGCAGCGTTGGTGTCGCCGACCGTCAAATTGGTCACGATCAGGTTGAATTGTGGATTCGCCTTGGCTAAGTCGAGTGCTTCGGCACAGCTTGAAACGTGGGTAATGCTCGGAATCTGCCTGAGATTCAGTTCGAGCGATTCGTCGATGAGCAGTTCATTGAGCCGTCCATCTTCGCGCAGTATGAATGAATCGTAGAGGCTCGAGACCAGAAGGATGTTCTGGATTCGAAACGGCATCAGGTTCTCGAAGCCTTCGAAGCGTTCCTCGGCGTCGAGAATCGGCTCGGTGATGGGACGCGAAATCATCAGCTATTGTCAGCTAATCATACTCGTCTGCTCGCAGGAATCGACGTCGAGGGATCACCCACTTGGGTGACTAAGCGCACTTACTGGTGACTGCCAGAACAGTTTCAGCATTATCCTTTCAGTCGCTGTAATTTTCTCGGTTTTCGTCCGTCTATGCGGTAGGGCTCTTGCGAACAGGACTGGGGATGAGCTGAACATGAGACTTCCGCTGCTTATACTCCACATCACTGGTGGAATTGTCGGCTTGCTCTCGGGCGTGGTCGCGATGTTCTATAGCAAAGGTTCGCAAGGGCATCGCACCGCAGGGAAGGTATTCGTCATTTCCATGCTCATCATGGGAGCATGCGCCACCTATCTGGCTGTTCTCAAGCATCAGATGAACAACGTGTTCGGCGGCATTCTGACTTTCTACCTGATCTCGACAGCATGGCTGGCGGGGAGAAAAAGAGATCAACGGGCAGGTGTCTTCGACTGGGGTGCGCTTGTGCTCGCACTCGCTCTGGGTCTTGGTCTCTGGATTCTTGGTATCCGCGTGGTGAAGGGGTTGTCCGCCCAACAACCCGGCGTTCCCATCGGCATGTACTTCTTTATGGGGACCATTCCGCTGCTCGCCGCATCCGGCGACATTCGCATGCTGGTGCGCGGAGGTATCTCAGGCACTCCCCGGCTGGTACGTCACCTTTGGCGAATGTGCTTTGGCCTCTTCATCGCTACAGGCTCGTTCTTCCTGGGACAACAGCAGGTCTTCCCGCCAGCGATCCGCAAGCAGTACATCCTTGCTCCATTGGCGATCCTCCCGCTGCCCTTGTTGATTTACTGGTTGGTTCGCGTGAAATTCACCAAGCGCGGGAAGCGGCTGCTCGTTTCAACCTATACGAAGGCAATGCCCACTCAGCATCAGCAAACGACCGAAGCGTGAACAGCCCATGCGGAATGCCGCTAAAATCCGATGTCCACAGCCAGCTGCGATTTTATGCGCGGCTGTGCTGGCCGCCAACGCTTTCTGTCCCAAGCCAGGTGCGGCGCAGCAACCCGAGGTCACTATTCGTACTTCCACCAGCCTCGTGCTGGTCGACGTCGTCGCGTTGAAAAACGGCCTCCCCGAAAAGAATCTGCAACGTGAAGACTTCCAACTTCTTGATGACGGTTCTGCGGTGCCGATCAAAACCTTCGACACTGGCACTCAATCGACAACTCGTCCCCTTGCGTTATGGATTGTCATGCAATGTCGCATGCCGAACTGGGAGGCGCAGGGCTCGGGCTACTTCGCAGGCCAGATGAATCGCTTTGCTTCCGCGCTAGCGAACATGGAAAAAAAGGACACGATCGGCGTCGCACACTGGTGCGATAACGGCGATGCGCAACTCGATTTGCAGCCGACGACGAATATCGGCGACGCGACCGCTGCGGCAGAACAGGTTCTAATTGTTTCGCCCAATCCGGGTAATCACGATCGCACCGGCGAGTTGGCGTTGCAAAAAACTCTGCAGCTCATTGTCGACGCAACGCGATCATCGAAACCCGAGCCGGTGCCAGTCATTATTTTTCTCTATGGAGACTGGAGCGGCATGCCGCGATCAGAGGCCGATCACTTCATCGGCGAACTACTGGAGACCTCAGCGGTCGCGTTCGGGCTGAGAGATCAACGTTCTCCGCACATCTGGTGGCTTCCCGGCGAGCAGCGGCAGGTGGCGCACTACATCGCCTCCGAGACTGGCGGAGAATATCTCGACGTCACACCAGACGGCTACGGCGCTGGGCTCCAACAGATTCTGCAGCAATTGCATTTTCGTTATGAACTCGGCTTTCAGCCGACCGTCCTGGATGGCAAACGCCACAAGCTCGTAGTGAAATTCACCGATGCGGCCAAGTCCCGCTACAAAGGCGTGCGACTGCGCTACCGCCGGGCTTACGTACCTGTGCCGCAGGAGAGCCAGCAAGAGCAAACCCCTCACTGACTTACCGACCTACAATATCCGCACGCCCTCATTCGTCTACAGAAGTGGTTGAACGAAGCGGCAAGCCCGGTCTCCACGGCACTTGAGCGCATGGCACGCGAACAGATCTTACGCGAAGAAGACCGGCGCATCTCCGAGGTGGTGAAGCGGGAGCGATCCCGGCTGCTCAACTTCATCCGGCGGCATGTGCCCGATCCCGGCGACGCGGAAGACATTTTGCAGGACGTTTTTTACCGACTGGTGGAAGCGAACCGACTGCTGATGCCGATCGAGCACGTCACGGGCTGGCTGTTTCGTGTGGCGCGCAATCGCATCACCGATGTGTTTCGCAAGAAGGAACCGGAGAACTTCAGCGACCTTGAGGCTAGTGATGATGAAGAAAGCTTGCCGTTTGAAGACCTGCTGCCTTCGCCCGAGGATAGGCCGGACGCGGTCTTCGCACGCAATGTGTTGTTGAATGAACTGCAACGCGCTCTGAGTGAGTTGCCAAAGGAACAGCGCGACGTGTTTGTGGCCCACGAGTTGGAAGGGCGAAGTTTCAAGGAGATGGCGAAGCAGACGGGCACGAGTTTGAACACGCTTCTCGCGCGCAAACGGTATGCCGTGCTGCATCTACGTGAACGCTTGCAGCGTGTGTACGACGAGTTTTCGAGGTGAGTAAGGGAGAGCTTATGAGACGGAGATGGTATTGGATTGTTCCAGCAGCAATTATCGCGATTCCGCTGTTTCTGTTTATCGGTGGCGAAGTTGTGATGCGTCTGTGGAATTGGTTGCTGCCGCCGCTGTTTGGGTGGCGGATGCTGTCATTCTGGCAAGCGCTTGGACTGCTGGCCTTATGCCGCATCCTGTTTGGTCACCACGGAGGTCACCGCGGATTCGGCCCCGGCCGTCGCTGGCAAGGCCGCTGCAGGAAGATGACACCTGAGGAGCGGGAGAAATTCCGTCAGGCGATGCGGGAGGGATACGATTTCGGTGGATCGGCGAGCAGCGGAAGCGCGACACAATGAACCCGGCCGCGCCGCCCGTAAATGTGGGGTGCCCCATGTCTCGCTGTTTTTGCGAGACATGGGAATATTCACAGCGGGAATGATCACCCGTCACAGACATTTTGTTCTCCCATGACGTAGTCTTCAACCATGCAAGGTCATCCGCACCGGTTCTACGGTGGACGCGATCTCCATTTCGTGACTTTCAGCTGCTATCAGCGCCAGCCACTGCTGGACTATCCGGTTCGATGCGATCTCTTGCTGGAGATACTCGAAAGGGTCCGTCGTCGGTATCGTCTCGTTGTCCTCGGCTACGTCGTGATGCCAGAACACGTACACCTGTTGGTCAGTGAGCCACAGAGAGCAACACTGTCAACCGCGATTCAAGCACTCAAGCTCGGTTTCGTCCGGAGTTTGGATGGTGACGGAGTTCCCAGATCTCGCAACACCAGCGAGACCTGGCGCACCCCATATTCTGCTGTGGATCCGCACCGGTTCTGGCAGGTACGGTTCTATGACTTCAATGTTTGGACGGAGAAGAAGCGCATCGAGAAGCTGCGTTACATTCATAGCAATCCGGTAACGCGCGGTCTGGTCGGTTCGCCCGAGCAGTGGCCCTGGAGCAGTTTTCGTTGGTATCTATCGAGAGAGAAGGGGCCTGTAAAGATCAACGACACGGACATTCTGGTGATGACGGTTCGACCTCAAAATTCCCAACCTAGAGGTCTTGACGAAATCGACTAGCCGAAGCGAAATCGAACACAAATTGGGGTGCCCCCTGTCTCGCCGGTGTTGCGAGACAGGGGAGGTCTGTGGGATCCAGACCACGAGCCTTTGAATCTAGTTACTGGGCGATTGACGCCGTCCTTACTCCCCACCCATCTTCATCGGGAGCAAAGTAGACGACGAGTCTCACTTTTCTGTCTGGTAGGTCGTAAATCAGTCTACGAGTTCGTCCGCTCATCGTGTCGCTTTCCGGATCGAGCCAGATAAGCGACGCTTGGGTATTACCGCGCATTACACTGCAGATTCGCACTGGGTCAGCGGCCAGGCGTTCGCGTGCGATTTCTTCGCATTTGTCGGTTCTGAGGTCGCGAATCAGCCATTGTGCATTCGTCTCGTCCTTTCGATTGCGAAGCGGATTCAGAATAGCGATTGCTGTCCCTTGTGGAACCTCTTCCGGGGATGCTCCGTAGTAGTACAACACGCAACGATTCAAGCGGATCGAATAGAGCAGGCAGAAAACAGCAAATATGACCGTGCCGAAGAACAAGACTAGGAGCTTGGTGCGATGTTTCCGGACAATCATCGTCATCGTAGGAATATCTGCCAACAAAATGGAATCCCAGGTCTCGCAAAATCAGCGAGACCTGGGGCACCCACTTCTCTTTCTATTTTCACAAA
The DNA here is from genome assembly GCA_035264195.1 of Candidatus Sulfotelmatobacter sp. GTDB lineage: Bacteria > Acidobacteriota > Terriglobia > Terriglobales > Acidobacteriaceae > Sulfotelmatobacter. The sequence continues at coordinate 18,173 of DATFQQ010000446.1, forward strand.
AAAGCCCAACTACACCAAACCCTGGTCCAGCATCGCGTTGGCTACCTTCAGGAAGCCGCCGATGTTGGCGCCGTTCACGAGATTGCCGGGCGTGCCGTACTTCTCGGCCGTTTCGAAGCAGTTCTTGTGAATGGCGACCATGATCTTGTGCAGACGGTCGTCGACCTCTTCGCGGGTCCAGCTCAGACGAGCGCTGTTCTGGGCCATTTCGAGGCCGGACGTCGCCACGCCACCAGCATTGGCAGCCTTGGCCGGTCCGTACAGGATCTTGGCATCGAGGAACATCTTGGTCGCTTCGAGCGTGGACGGCATGTTCGCGCCCTCGGCCACCAGCTTGATCCCGTTCTTGAGCAGGTTCGCCGCGTCTTTTGCGGTGATTTCGTTCTGCGTCGCGCTCGGGAATGCGCAATCGGCCTTGATGTTCCACAGCGGATTGTGCTCCAGCTTAATGTCGGTAGGCATGAAGATGGCTTTCTTGAACTTGTCAGCATAGTCGCGGATGCGTCCACGCTTTACGTTCTTCAGTTCCATCACCCAAGCCAGCTTGTCGCGGTCGATTCCATCGGGATCGTAGATCACACCGTTCGAGTCGGAGCAAGTGACCGGCTTCGCCCCGAGATCGAGCAGCTTCTCGATGGTGTATTGCGAGACGTTGCCGCTGCCAGAGACGAGGCAGAGCTTGCCATCGAAGGTTTCTTTCTTGGTCTTCAGCATTTCCTGCGCGAAGTAGACGCATCCATAGCCAGTGGCTTCCGGACGAATCAGCGAGCCTCCCCATCCCAGGCCTTTGCCTGTGAGGACACCCGTGAATTCGTTCCGCAGCCGCTTGTATTGTCCGAACAAGAAGCCGATCTCGCGGCCGCCGACGCCGATGTCGCCGGCCGGGACGTCGGTGTCGGGGCCGATGTGGCGTTGCAGTTCGGTCATGAAGCTCTGGCAGAAGCGCATCACCTCGTTGTCACTCTTGCCCTTGGGATCGAAGTCGCTGCCGCCCTTGCCGCCACCCATGGGCAGCGTGGTGAGCGAGTTCTTGAATACTTGTTCAAACGCGAGGAATTTGAGGATGCCGAGGTTCACGCTGGGATGGAAGCGCAGTCCGCCCTTGTAGGGGCCAATGGCGCTGTTCATCTCGATGCGGAATCCGCGGTTGACCTGAATGTTTCCTTGGTCATCGAACCACGGGACGCGGAACATGAGGACGCGCTCGGGCTCGACAATGCGCTCGAGCAGGCGCGCCGATTGATACTCGGGATGCTTTGAGAGGACTAACCTGAGAGAGTCGAACACTTCCTGCACCGCCTGGTGGAACTCGGGCTCGGCGGGGTTTTTGGCTTTCACACTGATCATCACGGATTCAATGTAGTCCCCTGGAACTTTGATTCCCGGGGGTGTCATCACGGACATGGTTGCTACCTCCGTCGGTACAACGTAAACGCATTATGCCGCTGTCTATTCTCGGACTGTTCCCAAATATGGCAGTGATAATTCTCACCGCTGGGGGTGATTTGGGTCACGATGGGTATAGCTTGCTTCGAATCAATGAGATACGCCGGATCGCAAAATTCTGAAACAGTACCGATAACGGTACATTACGAGCCAGGCAGAGGCACGGACGATTCTAGAATGCATTCATTGCCAGCAATGATATCATTGATAGCATGGCGAATATCACCATTCGAAATTTGGAAGAGGCCACCAAGCGCAAGCTGAAAATCCGTGCTGCCATAAATGGGCGGTCGATGGAGCAGGAGGCCCGCGAGATCTTGAAAACGGCGCTTGCCCGGACTCCGCAGAAGAAAACAAATCTTGCCGAACGTATTCATGAAATCTTCAGCCGCATGGGTGGAGTGGAACTCGAACGACTTCCACGCGAGGCGATACGCGAGCCAGAATGGCTAGCGGAAAGAGAATGAATCTTCAGATTTCAGATGTCTGACTTCAACCTGAAGATTTCAGATCGCTCCGATGATTATTCTCGATACCAACGTAGTTTTAGAACTGATGCGGGCCGCGCCGGACACTCGCGTACTGCGCTGGTTCAGGAGTCAGGCTGCGGAAGACTTGCACATCACGGCTGTGACGATGGCAGAGATTCTTTACGGCATCGAACTCATTTCCACCAGTAGACGTCGCGATGCAGTTCGGGTCGGGGCCGAAAGAATGTTCGACACCGTGTTCGCTGATCGCATTTTAACCTTCGAGGACAGGGCAACACGCGCATTCTCCCAGATCGCGTCGTCTCGCCGTCGGCAGGGAAAACCAATCGGAGAATTCGATGCGCAGATCGCGGCGATCACGCGTATGCACGGAGCCACGCTGGCCACACGCAACCCGTACGTGTTCGAGGAATGCGGGGTGAGGCTGGTCAATCCGTGGGAGGGGTAGGAGTTTCGACCTTCCAACCCGATCTCATTCTGATGTCCCAATTGGTTTGAGGTAAATGGGACGTGTAACTGCTGCAAGCTTCCGGTGCACACGCGTCCATGGCAGCTAAGTGTTCTGCTCTCGTTCGGTCCCTCGCTATGGCTTCGCTGTCACTCAGGACGACAGCGGTTTGGTTAGCTAACAAATTCTCGGCAACTGTTCGCCACTGAGCATATCGACTACTCGGTTCCCACCGATGCGGCTCTGCAGAACTACGGTGCGACCGGGGCCCTCTTCCACTTTGCCGACTCGAGCGGCTCCTTGGGATACTTCAACTTTTTTCATCTCTTCTAATGCGGCGTCAGCTTGATCTACCGGGACGAACGCCGCGAAGCGTCCTTCGTTCGCGACATAGAGAGGATCGAGGCCAAGGATCTCGCACGCGCCCTGCACCACTTCATCGACCGGAATCAAAGATTCTTCAAGCTTGACGCAAACATTCCGATCAAAAGCAATTTCGTTCAGCGTCGTCGCCAGGCCGCCGCGAGTAAGATCGCGCAAGCAATGAACTTCGATTCCGGCATTCAGTAGCGCTTGCACCGACGGCCATACATTGGCGCAATCGGTAAGGATTGGCGATTCAAATTCGAGGCCTTCGCGAACAGAGAGAATTGCAATGCCGTGGCGACCAAGATCGCCACTCACGATAACGGCATCTCCGGGTTGCACTGCGGCGGGAGCGATTTCGGTTGCAACGTTTGCCTCGATCACTCCGATGCCTGACGTGTTGATGAAGACTCCGTCCCCCTTGCCCTTGTCGACGACCTTTGTGTCACCCGTCACCAACTTCACGTTTGCCTTCGCCGCGGCCTGCTGCATCGACATCACAACCGTGCGCAGCGTTTCCATCTCGAGGCCTTCTTCGAGGATGAACCCGGCGCTCAAATAAAGAGGGCGGGCGCCACACATGGCGAGGTCGTTGACAGTGCCGTTGATTGCGAGGTCGCCGATGTTTCCTCCGGGAAAAATCAGCGGGCGCACAACGAAGGAATCTGTTGTGAAGGCGAGACGCGATCCATTGACCGGGACAACGGCGCCATCGTGGCGCTGCTCGAGCATGGGATTGCCGAAGGCCGGAATGAAAATCTTTTCGATGAGTTGGTGAGTGAGGCGGCCACCGCCACCATGCGCCAGGACGATGCGATCGTCAGCGACTCGTGGGACTGGACAGCTCAGGTTGAACGAGGTGGTTTTGGCGTCTGCCATAGTGATAGTAGGCCGCACATGCGCCTTCCGACGATACCATGGGGGCGCCCAGTGGGTTCTCGGGTGTGCACTTCACGGCAAATGCCGCGCACTCGTGAGGCTTTTTGATGCCTTGGAGAATCAGTCCGCTAATGCACTCGGGTGACTCTTTGGCCGGTTCGCCGCTGAACGGAAACCGCCGGTTGGCATCGTATTTCTGAAAGCGTCCTTTGAGCTGGAAGCCGCTGGCCGGGATTTCGCCGAGGCCTCTCCATTGGCGAGGAGCAATTTCAAATACCTCTGCGATTGACTTCTGTGCTGGCCTGTTCCCTTCCCGGCGAACGGCGCGCACATATTGATTTTCAACATTGTGCCGTCCCTCTTCGAGCTGGCACAGCGTCATGTAGATGCCTTCGAGAAGATCGAGTGGCTCGAATCCGGTCACAACAATCGGGACCTCGTACTTTTCGGCGATTGGAAAATATTCTTCCAATCCCATGATCGTGCAAACATGCCCGGCAGCGAGAAATCCTTGAACGACGCAGTTAGAAGACGACAGCAAGGCCTCCATCGCGGGAGGAACCAGCACGTGCGATACAAGCAGTGAGAAGTTCTCAATGCCGTCGTGATCCGCTTGCCATGCTGCCATCGCGTTTGCTGGGGCCGTGGTTTCGAAACCGACGGCGAAGAAGACGACCTGCTTGTCGGGATTCTGCTTCGCAAGCTTCAGCGCATCCAATGGTGAGTACACGATTCGGACGTCGGCACCTTCTGCCTTTACGTCGAAGAGGCTCTTGGTGGATCCCGGGACGCGGAGCATATCTCCGAAGGAACAAAAGATCGCATCGGGACGCTTGGCAATCGCAACCGCCTTGTCAATCAACTCCATCGGCGTTACACAAACCGGACAGCCGGGACCGTGCACCAGAGTGATTTCTTTCGGAAGCAGGTCCTCGAGGCCGCTCTTGACGATGGTGTGAGTCTGGCCGCCGCAGACTTCCATGATGGTCCACGGGCGGGTGACCTTTTGCCGGATCGCCGCCGCGAGTCGCTCGGCGGCTTTCGGGTCGCGATATTCACTGACGAACTTCACCGAGTTCCTCTTCTATATTGGCCATCTGCTTGAGGTATTCGAAGACGCGTTGGGCTTCCTCTTCGTCGATCACGCTGATGGCAAACCCGTCGGGAAGGGCCACAACGTGATCGGACGGAACAATCCAACCTTGATTCCCTGCTTGCGCGCTTCGTCAACTGCCGAGCGCAGCACGCGCGAGACAATCCCGTAGCCTACAACGATTAACTCAGCATCATCGGTACGATA
>DATFQQ010000447.1:0-12710 GCA_035264195.1 Candidatus Sulfotelmatobacter sp.
TCATGGCATGCAAGCAAGAGCACGACGGCATTGCCTGGAATAAATGGCCTCGCGATATTGCCCAACGCACGCCGGATGCGCTGAGCGCCGCCGGGGAGCGCCTGAAGGAAGCGTCATTCACAGCCCAGTACTCCCAGTTCGTATTTTTCCGCCAATGGAAGGCAGTGCAAACCTACGCCCACGAAGCCGGAATTCGCATCATTGGTGACCTCCCGATCTACGTCGCCCTCGACAGCGCCGATGTCTGGACAAACCGAGAATACTTTCAGTTGTCCGCTGACGGACAACCACTAAAGATTGCCGGCGTTCCTCCGGACTACTTCAGCGCAACCGGCCAATGCTGGGGCAATCCGCTTTACCGTTGGGACCGGCTCCAAGAGAGCGGATACCGGTGGTGGATCGAGCGCTTTCGCGCTGCCCTGGAATTGTATGACGCAGTTCGCATCGATCATTTCCGGGGATTCGAAGCTTATTGGGAGGTGCCTGGTGAGGAGACAACGGCGATCAATGGTCGGTGGGTCAAAGGACCGGGCGCTAATTTTTTCGAGGCCCTCGAGCGTGAATTCGGCGATCTCCCGATCATTGCTGAGAACCTAGGAGTGATTACACCTGAAGTCGAGTCAATCCGACATCGATTCGATTTTCCCGGCATGGCAATCCTTCAATTCGCATTCGGCAAAGACCCTCAAGGCCCATCTTTCCGTCCCCACAATTATGAGCGGCAATTGGCGGCCTATACCGGTACGCACGACAACGATACGACCGTAGGTTGGTGGAACAGTTCCGGCATCGGTGACAGTACGCGCACTGCGGACGAGGTAGCCAAAGAGCACGCGTTTGCCCGCGCCTACCTGAACTTTACCGATGAACCGATCCATTGGGTCCTGATTCGCTCGATCCTCGCTTCCGTTGCCGATCTGGCCATCATTCCTTTGCAGGATTTGCTTGGCCTCGGTGCCGAAGCACGGATGAATCTGCCCGGCACTGCGAAAGGAAACTGGCGGTGGCGCTTCCGACCAGAAGCGCTGACCTCAGCATTGGCAACGCGCTTACGCGAAATGGTCACACTCTACGATCGCTGAACCCGTATGCGGCCAAGTGACACGGCACGCTGACTGGCTGCTATCCTAATCGTGCCCTGAACGCCGCCCGTTCTGGATCTTTGTCAGGAGGAATGGGTTGTCTCTTAAGCTCGAAGCAGGTTGGTACAAGAATGCGATCATTTATCAGGTGCACGTCCGCAGCTTTGTCGACGCCAATGGAGACGGCATTGGAGATTTCGCTGGTCTCGCGCAAAGACTGGATTATGTGCAGGAGCTTGGTGTCAACGCAATTTGGTTGATGCCATTCTTCCCTTCTCCGCTGCGCGATGACGGATATGACATCGCGGACTACTACTCCGTCCATCCCAGCTACGGAACGCTGGAGGATTTCAAGAGTTTCCTCTCCATCGCGCATGACCGCGGCATCCGCGTGATCATCGAGATGGTGCTCAACCATACCTCTGACCAACATCCCTGGTTCCAGGAGTCCCGTAGCTCTCAGGACAATCCCAAGCGTGATTGGTATGTCTGGAGCGAGACTGACTCGAAATATCGCGGGACCCGAATCATCTTTCTCGACACCGAGATGTCGAACTGGGCGTGGGACCCCATTTCCAAGTCGCATTTCTGGCACAGGTTCTTCAGCCATCAGCCCGACCTGAACTACGACAACCCGGCCGTGCGCGAAGAAATGTGGAAGGTGATGAAGTTCTGGCTCGAACTTGGTGTCGATGGATTCCGGCTGGATGCGGTCCCATACTTGATCGAGCGCGAAGGTACAAACTGCGAGAACCTGCCGGAAACTCACGCGATCATTCGTGACCTCCGCAAACGAGTGGACCAAGAATTCCCCGGTGCTATGTTGCTGGCCGAAGCCAATCAATGGCCGGCTGACCTTCGCCCATACTTCGGCGACGGCGATGAATTCCACATGGCCTTTCACTTCCCATTGATGCCCCGGATGTTCATGGGACTGCGCCTGGAAGACCGCAAACCGATTACCGAAATTCTGCAGCAAACGCCCGAGATTCCCCCATCCTGTCAGTGGTGCCTCTTCCTGCGAAATCACGACGAGTTGACGCTGGAAATGGTGACCGACATCGAGCGCGACTACATGTACGACATTTATGCCGGCGACAAAGCGATGCGCTTGAATCTCGGCATCCGTCGGCGTTTAGCTCCGTTGCTCGACAACGATCGCCGCCGAATTGAGCTGATGAACGGAATGCTGATGTCTCTGCCCGGAACTCCCATCATCTACTACGGCGACGAGATCGGCATGGGCGATAATATTTATCTTGGAGACCGTAACGGGGTAAGAACTCCCATGCAGTGGAGCGGCGGTTGGAACGGTGGTTTTTCGAATGCAGACCCGGAAAGACTGTACTCTCCCCCCATCCTCAACCCGGTCTATGGATACCAGGCTGTGAACGTCTTGTCGCAAAAACGCACATCGCATTCACTCTTATCATGGATGCAGCATATCCTCGGAATCCGGCGTTCGAGTCCGGTATTTGGCTCGGGGTCGATCGAATTCCTTTATCCAGCGAATCATCGAATCCTGGCTTACGTCCGGAAGTTGGGCAAGGAGACGATCCTGATCGTAAACAATCTTTCAAGCGCAGCGCAGTCTGTTGAACTGGATCTGCGCCGATATAAGGGAAACATCCTGATTGAAATGTTTGGCCGCAATATCTTTCCCCGGATTGGCGACCTGCCATACTTTCTGACGATGGGTCCTTACCAGTTTTACTGGTTCCGGCTGCGCCAGATCTAGTAGTACAACTCTCTACGGCAATTGCGAAGCGTTTTGAAGGCATCTCTCGGAGGTCGAATTGGCGGAAGAAACTCTTTTGAGCGATGACTTCCTTCGCCAGCTCATCAACGTCGGCGAGGTTGACATTGTCGTCGGCCTAGCGACCCACAATAACGCGAAGACCATCGAGCCGGTCTTAGGAGCCATTCAGTCCGGAGCTCTCAAGTGTTTTCCGCGCGAACGAGTGGCCATCATCAATGCTGATGGGGGTTCGCAAGATGGCACTACGGAACTGGTTGCGAAGGCTTCGATCGACGACTTGTGGCGTGAATCAAAAGTCTACGCACTGCGCACCCTGCATTCGATAAGCGTTCCCTACGCTCGCACACCTGATCCCAGCAAAGCGTTGCAGACGATCTTGGCGGCTGCCGATCTTCTGCGCGCCAAGGCTTGTGTCCTGATTTCGCCCGAGTCGACCACGATCGAACCCGACTGGCTTCAACGTCTGGTGCGCCCGGTGTACCACGACAACTTCGACCTGGTTTGCCCCATCTATACCCGGCAGAAATTCGAAGGCGCCTTGGTGCGAGACTTGCTTTACCCAGCGACTCGCTCCATTTACGGATACCGAATACGCGAGCCCTACGGATCAGAATTCGCGATCTCGGGCCGCCTGGTCACCGACTTCCTGGGAAGAGGAATTGGCAACGAAGACTGGGGCAAGATGGGACCAGAAATCTCCATCACCATCATGGCCGTCACGGCCAAGTACCGCGTCTGCCAGTCGTTCTTGGGAACAAAGGCACCTTCACCGCGAGGCGCTCACGATGTGGTCAGCGTTATGCGCAGGACGGCCGGTGCCCTGTTCTCATCCCTGGATAGTAACTTCCCGGTCTGGAGCGTAATTAGCGGATCGGAAAATGTGCCAACTTTTGGAACAGCCACAGAAGTCGAGCCCGAAGGAGCTCGCATCAACCGCAGGCGGTTGCTGGAGATGTTCTCCACTGGCGTTGCGCAGTTGGAACCCGTTCTCCGCTCGATTCTTTCATCCTCCTCGCTGTCCGAACTCCAACGGATTGCGGCCCTCGGGATCAACGAATTCGACTATCCCGCGGAGCTGTGGGCTAAGACCATCTTCGAGTTCGTTGCTTCCTACCACAAATCGATCATTAATCGCGACCACATCATCCAGGCTCTAATTCCGCTTTACCGCGGAAGAAGTCTGACTTTTCTCACGGAAAATCGAAATGGTTCTGCTCAGAACCTCCAACATCGTGAAGAATCTCTTTGCGCCGACTTCGAACGTCTGAAGCCTTATCTGCTTGAAGTCTGGGCAGACAGAAAGTGAGAAGCCAATGCGGGAAATCATTGTTAACGAACTGACGCAAGCCTTCCAGGAGATGGCCAGGGAGATTGCCCACTACCTTCCCCGGCTGATCGTGATGCTTATCATTGTTTTGATTGGATGGTTGATCGCCTATGTTTTGAAACTGGTGGCGCGCAGCCTGCTGCGTCTGACCAAGTTCTCTAAACTTTCGGAAAATGCAGGAGCAACGCAATTGCTGCATCAGGCTGCATTGCCTTCCTCCACAGAATTGGTAAGCCGCTTTGTATTCTGGGTCGCGTGGGTGGGCTTCGTTCTTCTCGGCGTAAACGTTCTGGGGATCGCGGGCTTGCAGGAGTACATCTCGCGGTTTTTCCTTTTCCTGCCCCGGATGTTTGTTGCTTTGGTGATTCTCTTCTTTGGATTGGTCGCGGCCAGCTTCTTCTCGCGCGCGGCACTGCTTGCCGCTGTCAACGCAAACTATCGGTCGTCGCGCCTGCTGAGCACGGTCGTCCGAGTCCTGATTATCGTCTTCGCCTTCTCCATGGTATTCGAAGAGCTGGGTGTCGCTGAACAGACGATGCTGATCGCCTTCGCAACGGTGTTTGGCGCGGCGATGCTTGGCTTGGCGATTGCGTTTGGCTTGGGAGGTCAGGATCTGGCGCGGAAGTTTCTGGAGAAAAGACTCGTCCAACACAACAAGGAAGAGCGGGAGGATGAACTCTCGCCGCTCTAGGATGACCGAGCGTCAAGCTTGTCTAGACCGAGAACTTGGGATCGCCTTCAACGATCAGCGTCTCCAGCTTCGGTGTTTCTCCCCTACGCCACAGCCGGGCTCGATGTTTTGTCCGATACAGCATAGGGCCCCCGTCAGGCTTCTCACTGCGCTCGATCGGACGCGGGATACATACAAACTCCGTCTCGAGCATATCGCTGGTGACTCGAACGACCGAGTAGCCGTGGCCTCCCATGTCGACAAAAGATAGGTGAGGTGAAAGGTCTGGATTCGACAACGCTCGTGCTTTCTGAATGTCTCCGCTGCGCAGATACTCCAGGCACGAACGTACGCCATGCCGCAGCAACATATTCATGAGTGGTTGAACCTTCGTGTCGGTTGGTGCTTGACCGACGAACAGAGGCCGAAGTGGATGATCCTTCGGAAAACTGTGTTCGAATGCTTCGATGACTCCCGGCGCTGAAATCGAACCGGTTACAAATGCAATTCCGACTGGTTCAAAGGACTTCGGCGGGAGCCCCTTGGCAGCCAGTCCCGCCCAGAAGCTATGCCGGTCTCCCGCGACTGTCGCAAACCCGGTGATGCCGTGTTCGCGAACGAAGTCATAAATTTCGCCGCGCTCCGCATACGCCGTGCTGTGATCCCCGGTGCCGTTGCTGGCATCGAAACCGGCAAATCCTGCTCCCGGCCACGGCTTTGTCATGCCGGCCGGCAGATTCTGAGGATCGGCTCGCATATCGAGCGTAGCAACAGTGTCGCCCCAAATCTTCCACGTTGCTGTCGACTTCTTCAGGCGATCGAAAAACCATGCCTTCTGTTCCGCGCCCAAGATGTTGGTCGCTGGTTGATCTTTGCGGAAGTTGGCGATGTCCTTGCCGCCGTACTTGATCGTAACTGGTGGATGTCCATCTTTGTACTCACTTCCGGCATCCAGGATATCCAGCACTTCCTGGGGTATAAGCCCGGGAAAGTCATCGCTCATGAATTCCTGGGCTTCCGCTCGATCCGTAGGCTCCTCGGAACGGTAGCTTCGCTGATCGGTCACGATCAGCTCCATGTTGCGGCCCCAGCGTAACGCCCGGTATCCGCGAAGGCTGTGGATCGCCGTGAGATTGTTGGGCTCCTGGCCAAGGCCGTGATCGTCGAAATGTGTAATTGGGGCGTCGACAACTCGTGGCGGATCAAACTGGTTTAGAGATGGTCCGCTCGGTTTGTACAGCCGCGCGGGTTGATATTCGAAGAACGCCTGGTTCGCAGCAACCTTGCGGGTCTGCGCTGGACGGTCCGCACCACCAAACCGTTGCAGGCCTTGCCAACCCATCCAGCTGAACTCATGGTTGTCCCACATGCAGACAAAAGGAAACCGAGCGCGGGCATCCTGCAGGTCGGGGTCATGAAGATAACTGCGGTAGATTGCCCGGTAGTCCCCAACGTCGGTCGGGATATGAAAGTCGCGGATTTTTTCCCCGTGTTCGTAGCGCACGATGTCGCGAATACGGCGATCGTACATTCCCTGCGGGCGATCTTCGGGATACCAGACGATTTCGTAAATGAAATCACCCAGGTGCAGCACGAACCCTATTTGATCCGGCTCGGCGGCACGTTCGTCCTCGAAGATCATTCGCCGGTACGCGTTCTGCGCACCGTCATTTGCATTCTGACAAGACACGAATACAAATCGCACGGGTCGGCTGTCGTCATCAGAAGGAGCGGTCCTGGTTCTTCCCACACGGCTGCCGTAACCGTTCGCATCGGTGAAGCGATACCAATAGATCCGTGCCGGCTTCAGTCCGCCAGCGAGCACACGGCAGGTCCAGTCTGAGGCTTCGGAGATAGCAGCCTTCGCAATAGCAACCACCCGTGTGAACGACTCATCTTCTGCGATCTCAGCCGTCAACTGCTCAACAGCAGAGCCTGCCATGGGCGGGCGCCGAGTCCACAGCAACACGCTATTGCTTTCAGGATCGCCAGACGCTACGCCTTCCGGATAGTAGTCTCGTCGCTCACTCCATGGAACTTTGGAGTGAGCAGAAAATGGCTGTCCCCATGCAGCGCTTGCGCCCAGGGCGATTGCGGTGTGAAGGAACGATCGCCGGGTGGTCGTCGTCATGAATTTTGCTCCCGATAAGAAACCCTCGTGTAATGACTCAATTGCTTCCTCTGTCTGATTGGCACCCAAGGTCTAAGGAACTTTGCATTCAGGATGATTTGCTGATCGCTTTCTGTCTTGAATGGATTTGACGTGCCGAGATCTAGTTCCATCCACGATTGATCTTGCCGGTGGTGCAATGATCCCGATAGCATGCCAACGTTGTCCAGCCTCGCCAACAAGTCGTTTTTTCGTCGCATCACTCCCGGAGTGGAGACTTTGCCTTGCAGCTTCAGCCTGCCACGACATCGGCATCTGCGCGCTTATGCGACGGTGGTGCTGGCAGGCAAATTTGAGGAAGCAGGCTACAACGGCCGCGTTCTGGCGACCGCTAGCGACGTACTCATCCATCCCGCGATGGACTGCCATGCGAATCAAATGATCTCTGCTGGCGTGAAGCTGATCAGACTGGAGTGGCCCGATACAAGCGGCGTTGGCGGCCTCTATCATCTCGACAACATTGACGAACTCGCCCGCACCGCAGAAAGGGATTGCAGGGCCGCGACTCTATTACTGGAGAATGCACTTCTTGATAAAAGTCTCCGCTCGCCCGGAGAAAGAAACGACTGGCCCGATCTCTTACTTCAGGATCTGCGGAAGAATGCATCCACGGAAATTGGAGAGTGGGCGGAAGTCAACGGTTTGGCACGAGAGACCGTGTCTCGACGATTTGCGACAGCATACGGTGTTACACCATCAGTCTTGCGCGCTGAGTTACGGGCGCGTGAAGCCTGGCTGCAGATCACACGAGGCTCCGAGCGCTTGTGCAGCATCGCCGCAGATACGGGCTTTGCAGACCAGGCTCACATGACGAGGTGGATCCAGAGGATTTCAGGTGCATCACCCACCGCTTGGCGAATCAGCGATTGAAGGCGCTGCGATACGGCCCAAGATGCTCGAAGATTTTTTCATCAATTTGCGCAAGATCTTCAAAACAGGGGACTTTGCCAGATTTGCTGCTTCTATTCTGCGCAAAATCTTGAATCCAAAGATTTTATCGATAAAATCTTGAAAAATAGTTACTTAGCAACGTTTCTCGCCCGAGGCTCTTTCCCGGCACAATCCGTAACTTATTGAATCTAAGCCTGCTATAACCCTAGCCCCATGCCCTTCTCTGCAAAATCTCCCACAAAGTATTCTGGAATAAGGAGTTAGCAAGACAGCTTGGTTGTGCTGGTCCCTGCGCTCTTGCCAGCAGATTTGCGGTGCGACGTGCACGATGCCATTGTGCGCCGTCGGCAGCGAGGGTCAAGGTTGTTCGTCACAACCAACGCAGTTTTGCTGTGGAAAAATAGTCACCGGTTGAGCGATTCGCGACGGAATATACCAGAGCATTTTGGCGGCGCAGGCTTTTCCGGATGCCACAATCGCCAGGCTTAGGTCTACGTCTACTGACCGGATCAACTACCTTTGGACATTGCAAAGGAGTCGTGGTAGCTTCTTTGCAGTGTCCAAAGGAGCATGATGAATCCTACTTCAGAAGTTTTGCAGGGCACACTCGATTTGATGGTCCTCAAAACGTTATCTGCCCTTGGAACGCAGCACGGATTTGGAATTGCGCGTCGCATCGAACAGATCAGCGAAAATGTTCTGAAGCTGAACGAGGGAACGGTTTATACCTCGTTATTGCGGCTTCAGCAGCAAGGCTTGATAAAGTCTCAGTGGGGCATCTCCGAAAATAACCGCAAGGCCAAGTTTTACTCGATCACAAAGCGCGGAACGAAACAACTGGCGATCGAAACTTCCAACTGGGAAACCTTTTCCGGCGTGGTTGGGAGCGTGCTGCGGCTTAAGGACGTGAGACAAGCATGACCCGCGTCATTCTGCAGCTCTGGTCGAGATTTCGCGGACTCTTTGGGGAGGAAAGTTCGAATCGTGAATTCCGCGACGAAATCGAGACTCATATCGCGCTTCTCACTGAGACGTATGTCCGCCAGGGAATGAGCAAATCGGACGCGATGCGTGCGGCGCAACGTCAGTTTGGCAACGCGGCTTTGCTCGAACAGCGCCAAAGAGAAGCACGAGCCCTCTTATGGCCCTCAACGATTGTTCAGGATGTACGCTACGCCTTTCGAATCCTCGCAAAGAGTCGTGCGACGACTGTAATTTCCATCGTTTCGCTGGCGCTAGGTATTGGTGTCAATACAACGATCTTCACGCTTGCTAAGGCAGCCCTGTTCGATGAGCTTTCCGTTCGCCATCCGGAGCAGTTGCGGTTGCTCGCATATGCGCAGGATGAGAGATCCGTACTTCGCGAGGGCACTTGGGGGGACTTCTATACGGATCCGCAAGGGCGCACCATTCTGGCATCGTTCTCGTGGCCCGTCTACCAGGAGTTGCTGCGCAGAGATAACAGTCTTGGCGAACTCTTTGCATTCGTCGACCTGACGCAGTTCGAGCATCTTTCCGCGACCATCGATGGCCATGCCGAGGTGGTCACTGCGGAACTGGTCTCTGGGAACTTCTTTCGCAGCTTGGGAGTCGGGACTGTGCTAGGGAGAACGATCGATGATGCCGACGACAGTGCAGGCAGCGATGCCGCAGTTGCTGTTATTAGCGACTCTTTCTGGCAGCGCAAGTTTAGCCGCTCACCATTTGTCGTCGGCAAAACGATCGTGGTCAATCTGGTCCCGATCACCATCATCGGCGTTGCGCCCGAGGGCTTCTCGGGAGCGTCGCGAGTACACAACCCGCAGGATCTATTCATTCCTCTGAGTGCTCAGCCGCTGGTTTTTCCGCGGAAGGCCAGTTCCCTTCTATCGGATCCGAAGACGTGGTGGATACAGATTATGGGGCGTATGGCGCCGGGTACCTCTGAGGCGCAAGCGCGCGCTTCTCTGGCTGTCAGTCTGAATCAGGCGGTGAGGTCGACAATGGACGTTCCACCTGGCCGCACCATACCACCGCTACTATTGCTTCCCGGAGGCCGCGGCTGGAATTACGCTTCACAACAACTCGAACACCCCATGCCCCTGCTTCTCGGGCTGGCAGGATTGGTGCTGCTTCTGGCTTGTGTGAACGTTGCGAACCTTCTGCTGGCTCGCTCCTCGTCTCGCAGCCGGGAGATAAGCATCCGGTTGGCGGTGGGTGCCGGCAGAGCCCGGGTTGTACGTCAGCTACTCACGGAGAGCTTATGTCTTTCGGCATTGGGTGGTTCGGCGGGATTCCTGCTCGGCTATCTTAGCCGTAACGTCCTTCCTCGCCTATTCTCATCGTCCTGGGAACCCGCGGTACTTCATGCTCGCTTTGACTGGCAGGTGTTCGCGTTCACTCTACTCGTTGCTGTGCTCTCTGGACTCGGCTTTGGGGCAGTGCCTGCGTGGGAGGCGACGCGCAACAGTATGAATGCTGGGCTTAAAGATGGCGGCACGACCATGACCCGCCATCGCCACGGCCTTCCCGGCAAGGTGCTGGCAACGGCCCAGGTTGCACTGTGCATGTTGCTGCTCGTGAGCGCGGGACTGTTCGTGAGGACACTCTCGAATCTGAACGCCCTCGATCCGGGCTTTAACAAGAAAGGTTTGCTGTTATTTGCCATTGAACCATCGGCAAAGCGGTATCCGGTTCTGAAAAATACAGAGGTGCTCCATCAAATCGAGGAGAGAGTTCGGTCACTGCCGGGCGTTGAGTCGGTGACGTTGTCGAAAGAGGCTTTACTGGGTCAGAGTGGATCCAACAGCGATTTTATCTCCGAAGGTGAACCCAGTCTTGCCGGCAAAGAACGAATTGAATTCAATTCGGTTGGACAAGACTTTTTCCAGACCATGGGAATTCCTGTTCTCTATGGCCGCGCATTCAATTCCAGTGACACATCGACCTCGACGAGGGTTGCTGTGATCAATCGAGCGCTGGCGCAGATGAAATTTGGCGACAAAAATCCGATTGCTTCGTTCTTTCGTATGAACCCAGAAGGCGAACGCCTTGAGATCATTGGCGTCTGCGCGGATACAAAATATGCGTGGATTCGCGAGCAGGAGCCACCCACTTTCTACCTGTTGTACACGCAGCAGGAAGAGCCAATACGAAGTATGACATTCGAAGTGCGCACAAAGGGCGATCCGAAGGGCTTTTCTAAGGAGATCCGCAAAACAATCGAAGCGGTGGATAAAGATCTGCCTCTCATTGATGTGCGAACACAAGAAGAGCAGGTCGACGCAGATTTGGCCTCAGAGCGAAGCTGTGCAATTGTAACTAGTGGTTTTGGCGTGCTCGCGCTGATGCTGGCAAGCGTGGGAGTCTACGGTGTCGTGTCTGCAGGTGTCTCTCGGCGCGTGAATGAGATTGGCGTACGCATGGCGCTCGGTGCTCGTGCAGACCAGGTGCTTCGGATGGTTCTCGGTGAGGCTGTAGGCTTAGCCGTAGCTGGCATCGTGGTTGGTCTTAGCGCGGCGCTGTTGCTGATCCGCTTCTTAGTCGACATGCTATTCGGTTTAAGGCCGGCGGATCCCCTAACGCTGTTATGCTCGGGATTGCTGCTTTCGCTGGTCGCGGTAATGGCTGCGTGGGGCCCTGCTCAGCGAGCGGCCCGTATTCAACCCGTGCGGGCTTTAAGGCATGAATGAAAAATCAACCGTGAAGATTTGATAGTCACTTATCCACTCTTTTCGACGACCGGGTGGCTTAGGCTGTTCAACACAATCTCATGCTGTCGGCAGCAAAGCTATGGTTATGTCAGCAAGATTAAAGGTAGGCCAACCGTCCCTTGAACTATCCCTCGTCATCCTTCACGGTGACCTCTTTCATCTCCTTAATCTCGGTGACTACGATGGCATGAGTACCGCTTCGTTCAAACACAATCCCGCTTGCCCGCACGTACTTGCCGACAAACGGCATGAGTACCTGCCGTTGATCCGTGTCGGGCATCTTGGCAGAGATGGGGAAATATAGACGACCATCTTTGGTCAGAATAACCAGCGGCGACCCACCCTTCACGCAATCCCGTACGCACTTGCTGCCCATACTTGTGGCATGGTTATCGAGATTCTGAATTGGGCACGCAACATCCCGAACCAGACCTTCTATGGTTTCGTTGGAAACGTTTGCGCGGGCACCCGCCATGTCCGTGGTCTGTGGAGACTGGGACGCCGCCAAGAGAATCCCGCAGCACGCAAGCAAGCCAATTTTCAACGGTCGGATCATCGGACTCTCCTATTCGTGTCGGTGTGCGTTGCATTCGGAGTGGTCGGTTCTCAACGCCGACATTGTCATGGGAATCAATGTCACAACTATATGTGCTTTTTTGTTCGCCTTCTTGCCCGCGCCATGAGCGTTATCGTTTCGGCAGTGTTCGCGGGATAGTCAGCCAATCAGGAGCGTCACACTCCGTCACGACCGTGACCGTGACCACCGCTTTCAGAGAAGGGTCGCGCTCGCTAGTCGCAACGACGTGATAAAGGCCCACGCGAGGTGGAGCAGTGTAGATTCCACGTTCCGTTATCTGCCCTCCGTCAGGCTCTTGAACCGCCCATTGGATTCCGGCGCTCCGAGTACCTTTGACGAACCCTGTGAAAGTCTGCTTGTGGCCGACATGGATGGTCGCCTCAGTTGGATTGATGGTTACGCCTACAGAGTTCCGGTGGACATCCTGTGGAACGGCAGAGACGGGCAACACCAGCGCAGCGGTTAGGACTATCTGAAAATGAGACGCCGACATGGGCAGCCTCCCCGCGGCAATTTACCACTCCTCGCTCTCTTGCGCCAGT
>DATFQQ010000448.1:0-4212 GCA_035264195.1 Candidatus Sulfotelmatobacter sp.
AGACAATAGGCCTAATCGGAAGTTCAAGGTTCAAAGTTTAATGTTCAACAGGCTGTTGAAAAAGAATGAAGAATGCTTCGACAAGCTCAGCATGACCGGATTTTGTTAAATCATTCCAAGACCCATTCCGTTCGTCCTGAGACCCATTCCGTTCGTCCTGAGACTTGTATGATGGATGTCGACTCCTAACCGCGAGTGCTCTGCTACAATGCGCGGAATCCAAAGGCATTGTGCAAGGAGGCACTCAGCATGGGACAGAAAGCGTTTATACCACAAGCGTACGATGTATTTGCCGGCTTGGATGTAGACAAGAAAAGCATTTCAGTGACGTTTAGTAATCACCAGCAAGGATTCATACGATCGTTGCACATGCCGTACAGTGTGGTGAACTTGGTTAAGCACGTGCGCCAGCATTTTACCGATCAGAAGGTTGCGTTTGTCTATGAGGCTGGACCAACGGGGTACGGATTGTATGATGGGTTGGAGGCCCAAGGTTATAACTGCCTGGTGGCGGCGCCGTCGATGATTCCTCGAGCTCCCGGGCAAAGAGTCAAAACGAATCGTCTCGACAGTCGAGCGCTGTCGGAGAACTTGCGCGGTGGACAATTGAAGAGCATTCACGTTCCGTCGCCCATTTATCGAGAGCTTCGCCACCTCACCCAACTGCGCGACACCCTGGTCAGTGAAGTGGCGGGGATGAAGCAGCGGATTCAATCGTTGTTGCTCTTTGAAGGGATCGCATTCCCATCGGCTCCTGCTGGGAGCCGATGGTCTTTGAAAGTTAAAGCACAACTTCGAAAACTGGAGTGCTCTAAAAGTGTGCGCTTCAAACTCGATCAGTTGCTGGACAACGAGGAGTTTTCTGAGAAGCAGGTCGTGAAGGTGACCAAAGAGATTCGCCAGCTCTGTCAGAACGATCCTGAACTGGCGCAGTGCATCAAGTATATGATGAGCGTTTGTGGTATCGGCTGGATCGTGGCGAGCCAGCTCCTGGCTCGTATCGGCGATTGGCGGGAGCTTAAAAACGTGCGCCAGCTGGCCGGGTTTTTGGGAGTGGTTCCCAGTGAGAACTCTACGGGAGAGAAAACCGATCGAGGATCTATCACCCGCACGGGACACGGCCGGCTGAGAAGCAAACTCATCCAGGCCGCCTGGTCGGCGATTCGCCAAGACGGCGAACTTCGTGAGTTTTACAGCTCGGTTTGCCGCAGACACCCCCGGCAGGTGGGTCCGCGTGTCGCTATCGTCGCGGTGGCGCGCAAGCTCAGCGCGCGGATTGCTGCGGTGTTGATGGAACAACGACCGTATGTGGTGAGGCAAAAAGTTCATTCGGCTCCTTTGACCCAAGAGGAGACATCGCCCCAGGGAACGACTCGACGACTGGGAGAACCAGGAGAAGAAAACTCCTGACGGTTCGATCCATGAGACAGAGATCCCGGGGCTTTGTGCCTTAGAGGGGCGCATTCTAAGTCAGTGTGACGGCCGGGTGCCGTGCCACGCATAGCAGCAAGTCTCTCTTTGGTCGGCAACGATAAAGAGTCGAAGAAAAAAAGAGGACTCGTGTGTTTGTGACTTGACATCCACATAGCAGCCTGTCGAAGCATTCCGAGAGTGTTTTCCAACAACCTGTCAAAGTTCAAAGTCGGGCTGACTGCCTGGCTAGAAGCTTCGATAGTTTCATTGCTGAACTTTGAACGACTCATTTGTTCCTACGCATTTTCTATTTCCGGATTGGGGTTTCTGAGCTTGGCCTGATAGGTTGTACGCGGTTTTGTGTTCAGCTCGCCGAGGAGCCCATAGTTTAACGACCCGGCCTTCAGCTTAGAGACGCGGCTGTTGGGGTCGTTGATATCACCGAACACAATCGCCTCAGCGGGGCAGGCCTGTTGGCACGCGGTTACGATTTCGCCATCGCGAAGCTTGCGATTCTCTTTTTCTGCGTCGATTTTCTTGGTGTTGATGCGTTGCACGCAGTAGGTGCACTTTTCCATCACGCCGCGGGAGCGCACGGTAACATTGGGGTTGCGCATCAGCTTCAGGCTCGGCGTCTTGAAATCTGCGTATTCAAAAAAGTTGAAGCGCCGCACTTTGTAAGGACAATTATTGGAGCAATAGCGGGTTCCCACGCAGCGATTGTAGGTCATGTCGTTGAGGCCTTCGTGGCTGTGCGTCGTGGCATGAACGGGACACACCAGCTCGCAGGGCGCGTTTTCGCATTGCATGCACGGCACTGGTTGGTGGAGCATTTCGGGGTTGCCTAGATCGCCTTTATAGTAGCGATCAACGCGGATCCAATGCATTTCGCGGCCGCGCATTACTTCTGCTTTCCCGACGACAGGACCATTATTTTCGGCTTCGCACGCCACCATGCAGGCGTTACAGCCGATGCACGAATTGATATCGATGGCCATGCCCCAGGCGTAGCCGTCGTATTTAAATCCGGGATAGATACTCTGCGACGATGATTCTTCTTCACGGACGAAATTGGGGTTCTTGCGGTATTCTGCCAGAGTGGCCTCGCGCACAAGGTCGCGGCCTTCCATGAGATGATGGAATTGCGTGCAAGCGAGGGGATATTGTCCGCCGGTTTTGCGGATCTGGAGGCCGGTACCATGCCAGAGTGCGTCTGAAGTTCGCAGAACATTCGCATTGAATCCCGTGTTGTTTCCGACTCTACCCGCGCGCGTACGCCCGTAGCCGAGATGTACCGTAACGCAACCATCGGCCTGCCCTGGCAAAATCCACGCCGGACCGCGGAGCTTTCGTCCCCCATAGTCCAACTCGACCATGTCGGTGTAGATCGTGCCGCGCTCGCCGCCGGTGGTTCCGACCCGATAGCTGAGGCCCAACCGTTGCGCCGTGGCCGGACTGACCAGCACCGCATTATCCCAGGTCAGCTTAGAAAGCGGCTTGGGCAGCTCCTGGAGCCAACCGTTGTTGGCGAAGCGGCCATCAAGGATGCCCGGATCCGGGCGGAAGGTGATCTCAAGGGACGTTTGGGTTTCGGGTGTCGGGTTTCGGGTGTCAGGTTTCGGATTGAGGGCGTCGAGTGTCGAGTGTCGAGTGTCAGGGCTGGAACTCGAAACACGAGACCCGAAACTCGAAACGTCTCTCAGCCGTACCGGCTTCGGTGAAAAGGCGCTTCCGGCGACCACGCCGTCATGGAGCGCAGTGCGCCAAAACAGTTCAAAATCCTGAGCGCGACTCTGCTGCTTCCAGTAGTCTCTCACGATGTCATAACTCGAGCGTCCCGGTTGTCCCATCAGCGCGGCGACTATTTCGTGAGCAGTGCGCCCACCATAGAGAGGCGCGATCAGAGGCTGAATAATCGTGGCCGTGCCATCGTAAGCGCGTACATCGCTCCACGACTCGAGATAGTGCGCCTCGGGGATGTGCCAGTGGCATAACGCCGCGGTTTCATCGTCGTACGGCGATAAATGAATGCTTAAGTTGGATTTGACCAGCCGGCTTGCAAAGTTGAGGTCTGCCGGCGCGGTATAGACAGGGTTGCCGCCAATGATGATCAAGAGCTGCACGACATTGGCGTCCATGTCGCGCACGAGATCACGCAGCGACCATGACTGATTGATTGGCCGTGCTTCGACGGGATCGATATACGCTACGGTGGTTCCGACGTTGCCGAGGGCTTGATTCATGGCGTGAGCCCAAGCGTGGACCATCGGAGGTTGTTGCTCGCCCGCGATAACGACGCTCGTACCGCGATGGGACTGAAGGTCGCGAACCAATGCGCGCTGCCACTTGTCGTAGCGGCCAGGCTCCGCCGTCCCCGCGACCTGCAATCCCAAACCTTTGGCCACTATATTGGCGAAACCCTCGATTTCACCCGGGCTAAGAGGCAGCCTGTGGTCTGCCATGGAGCCCGTCACAGTAGGAGTACTTTCCACGGCATAGAGGCGGTTCATCTGCGCGTTTGGTCCGAGGACACGCCGCTTGCCGGCAAAGTCACGCGCATAGCGGACACACCCGGGACCGAAAAATAGAAAATCGGAGTCAATGGAGAAAATCACCTCAGCTTTGTCGAACCGATAAATCGTCTCCACGGCTTCGCCGAAGGCGAGGCGGGCGCCTTCTTCAACTGATTCCCGTCCCGCGGGTTCGTAGCGATGCCACTTGGCCTTCGGAAACCTGCGCAAGAGATCATTGAGCTGATATCCGAGCGTCGGAGAAGTTACCGTTTCGGTTAAGATGCGT
>DATFQQ010000449.1:0-2673 GCA_035264195.1 Candidatus Sulfotelmatobacter sp.
GAGTACCTTGCCTCGGGTTAAGACCTCATATTTCACCGAACCGCGCACAATCACGTGGATGAAGTTCTCAAGATGCTCGTGTCGGTGTATGACGCACGCCGGCACTGAGTGATCTTCAACAGCCACTCCCGCCCAGTGCACTGAAGAACTGGATAAGCACGGATGGGCGTGGAGGAATGGCTCGACGCGCCCCTTACGCACCACCTCGACCCCACTAAGAATGGGCGGCTCTGCCGTACCACGCACTTGATCTTTCTGTAGCGGAGATTGGCGTCCATCGGAGATGCCGAGAGACATATGAGCCCTCCGTAAACAGCTGGAGCCTCTTGCCTCTTGATCCGCAAGCTAATCCGCGCCGAGGTGAACCTTTTTGGGCTAGAGGACGTTGCCCACGATTGCTCGTTTGCTCCCGGCTACGAGGAAGTCGATGAGCACGGATGGTCAATTGGCCTCGGTCTTAGCCGGACCAAAACCACGCCAACCAAGTTGCCTCGCTTAGCCCTCAACAAGAATTATCTCTTGGTTCAACTGACCTGACCGAACGTATAACCGCAGAGTCTAGACCGCGGTGCTTGTCGTGATACCCTTAGAGGAAGTAGGTCATCATCGATCTTTCTCTTCTTTGGCTCTCTCCCGCGGCGATTTACTCGCACGGACGACGGCAAGGTGCGCCCCCATGTGGCCGAACCTTTGCGCAAATATCCTCGGAAGATTTGCACAAAATACGGTCCTTTGGAACAGCATCGCCGCAAGTCAGAGAATAATCTACATCTGGATAGTCCCGGGCTTAACGACAGATCGACGCTTGTCTGGTTTGGCTGAGTCAATGTGTGCAACGCGAATGAGGTAGCTATGGCGGCCTCTACTGCACTGCGATCCGTATTTGATATCGAAGCATTCATGATCGAGTACTACGCCGCGTGGGGCGGAACGGATGAGGACCGCATCATGTCCTACTACGCGGACAATGTGACGATTCAGATTCCGGGCAGCTTCATGCAGGGGAAGTTGGCCGTCCGCGAACAGTTTGTTCGGCCCTTCATCACTGCCTTCCCCGGAAATCGCCACTTCGTGAAGAACATAATTTTTGGACAAGACTCTGCGGTCGTTGAATTTACATTTAAAGCCGAACAGACAGGTCCATTCGCTGGTCATGCGGGAATGGGTGATCCCATCGAGCTGCCCGGTTGTGGGTTTTACGAGTACGATTCAGCAAAGTGGCAGATCACGTCGGCGCGCATTTACTTTGATGTCGGAACGCTACTAAAGCAGACAATCGATCAGCGCCATTCACAGTTAAAGTCTGAGGAAGCCGCCGCGCCTCCGGCCGCCCCTATCGCGATCGCCGCTCCGACGGAACACCTCGACCTTGCTACTGTGATCGCCGTGTCGCAAGCAGTTTCAGGCGAGATGGTCCTGGAAAAACTGCTCGACACCTTGATGCGTACCGCCGTCGAGTACGCAGGGGCGGACCGCGCGGTTTTAGTACTTCCGCGTGCGGACGAGCAACGGATTGCAGCAGAAGGTACGACCAACAACGGCACGGTGATGGTTCACTTGCGGGACGAGCCCGTAACCGGTTCTCTGCTGCCGGAAACCGTCCCACGGTACGTCATGCAGAGTCGGGCGAGTGTGATTCTGGATGATGCGGCCATCCTAAATCCCTTTTCGAAGGATCCTTATATTGCGGAGCGGCGCGCTCGTTCGGTGCTCTGCGTCCCGCTCATGAGTCAGGCCAATTTCATCGGAGTCCTCTATCTCGAGAACAAGCTTGCACCGCACGTCTTTGCACCCGCGCGCACGGCTGTGCTGAAGCTGCTCGCCTCGCAGGCTGCGATGGCGCTTGAGAATACCAAATTGTACCGCGATCTCCAGGAACGGGAATCGAGAATCCGACGTCTCGTCGACGCCAACGTCATCGGAATTGTCATATGGGATCTCGAAGGTCGGATTCTCGAGGCGAATGATGCTTTCCTGGCCATGGTGGAATACGACCGCGAGGATCTCTTCGCTGGTCGCTTGCGCTGGACCGATCTGACGCCGGCCGAGTGGCGCGATCGGGACGAACGCGCTGTCGCGGAACTGCGCTCGACCGGGACATTTCAGCCGTTCGAGAAGGAGTATTTCCGAAAAGATGGCAGGCGTATGCCAGTACTGATTGGCGGCGCGCTGTTCGAAGAGAATGGCAACGAGGGCGTCGCGTTCATTCTTGATTTGACCGAGCGCAAACGCGCGCAAGACGAACACACGAGACTCCGTCAGCTTGAGTCAGATCTCGCACACCTGAACCGTGTGAGCATAATGGGCGAATTGACCGCCTCGCTCGCTCACGAAATTCTGCACCCCATCGCAACGGCGCGTAACAACGCGCGGGCAGGTATACGCTATTTGGAAATGAGTCCGCCGAATCTGAATGAAGCCAAGGAAGCGCTCGGTTGTGTCGTCAGGGATGCCGACCGAACTAAGGATATCGTGGGCCGAATGCGTGATCACATTAGAAAGGCGCCCCCACGAAGAGAGCGTTTTGATCTCAATGAGGCAGTCAATGAGGTGATCGGATTGGCCCGAAACGTAATCATCAGGAATGGCGTCTCGGTTCAGGCCCGGCTTGCGGATGACTTGCTTCCCGTTCATGGCGACCGCGTTCAACTGCAACAAGTCGTGCTGAACCTG
>DATFQQ010000450.1:0-2981 GCA_035264195.1 Candidatus Sulfotelmatobacter sp.
AATGACGCTGACGATTGCGGGATCGAGATCGCCGGAACGAGTTCCCATCACGAGTCCCTCAAGAGGCGTCATTCCCATCGATGTATCAATCGGAGATCCTGCTTTGATGGCTGCGACAGAACATCCGTTTCCTAGATGGAAGCTGATGATGTTGGTTTGCTCACGCGTCAGGTTGCGCAGCGCTCGATAACGAAAGGCAACGTAGCGATGGGATGTGCCGTGAAAACCGTAGCGGCGAATGCGATGGCGGCGATAGAGGTGGTACGGAATCGCATAAAGGTACGCTTGTTCGGGAATCGAGTGATGAAATGACGTATCGAACACTGCGACCTGGGGAACTCCGCTGCCGAACAGATCGCGGGCGGCGAGAATGCCCTTCACATTGTTCGGGTTGTGCAACGGCGCGAGATCGATGCATTCTTCAATCCCTTTCAGGACGCGGTCATCGATCAGTGTCGACTCTTTGAATAGTTCTCCGCCGTGAACGACGCGATGTCCAACGGCATGCACGTCGGCGGCGCTCTTGACTTCGGTCACTCCTGACTGGTCGGAGGCGATGTAGCGAAGCACGTAGTCGAGCGCTGCTCCCATATCGCGTAGCGGAGCAGTCATGGTTCGAGCCTGATTGTTGCGATGCTGAATCTTTACGATCGCCTCGCCGGAAATGCCGTCGACCTGGCCGCGCAGAATGCGGTCATCTTTGTACTGTTGGATCTGCTCAAGGTCCGTGGCGATGATCTGGAACTTGAGGCTGGAGCTTCCGGCGTTCAGAACTAACACGTTCATGGCATCCTCGTACGCTTCGTCCTGGTCTGCTTTCCAAAGATAAGCTCTCACGCCTGCGAGCGGCAAACGAGATATACCTGCGCCGTCGGCTTGCTTATCTGCGGCAGTACATTCTGGATAGGGATGCTTCGACTCCGAACGAGCTCGCTTCGCGATCTCGTTCTACGCTCAGCATGACAGTGTCGTTGCAGCCATGCCATGACAACACAGATGCGGTGCAGGCGTTTTGGATCACACTACTTCCTCGACTGCTCTAGAATTTGGTTATGAGAGCTCCGCGTGAACTAAGGATCGCGATTGCGGCCTGTCTGAGCTTCTTCATGGCAGTTGCTGCGGCTCAGGTCGCGGGTTCTCCCAAGAATTCGGAGACTAATCAGTCAGAGAAACTGCGCGCTTATCTTGAGCAAGCGGCGCAGGCAATGCACGCAGGCGATCTTGCATCGGCGGAGCGGGCATTGCGGAGCGCGGTCGCTGTCGATCCGCAGTCCATGACAGCGCTCAACAACCTCGGTATTGTGCTGGCACGCGAGGGCAAACCAGGCGAAGCGATCCATTTCTACCAACTGGCGCTGAAAGTTCGTCCTGGGGACGCAGCAACGAAGCGCAACCTTGCTATCGCATATTTCAAGGCACAACATTATCGATCGGCACTGGAGCTGCTGGAACCGCTTGCAGCGGCATCTCCCAATGACTTCCAACTTTTGGATCTCGCCGGTTTCAGCCTGTTTGCACTGGATCGATACCGCGATGCTGCGAACTATCTGGAGCGCGCGAATCATGCAGATCCTTCGGATATGGAAACGCTCGACCTGCTCGGCAAGGCTTACTTACGGGTGAAGGACTATAAGAGTCTGCCTTCAGTGTTCGAGCGGATCATGAAGATCAATCCGAATTCGGCATCCGCGCACGTGATGATGGGAACAGCTTATGACGATATGTCGGAGCGCGAGAATGCGATCAAGGAGTATCAGGCGGCGATAGCGGCTGATCCGAAGTTCATGGGCGCGCATTCTGGGCTGGGATACCTGTATTGGCGGCAAGGCGACACTGAGAATGCGGAGAAGGAGATGCGGGCGGAGCTTGACAATTTCCCTAATGATCCGGTGGCACATGGCATTCTCGGAAAAATTCTGCTCAACAATTCGCAGCCGGAACAGGCGCGCTCGCATTTCGAGCAGGCGTTGAAGGTGAATCCGAAATATGAAGACGCGTTGATTGGACTTGGAGAGGCAGAGGTCGCACTCAATCATCCGAACGCGGCGATTTCGGTCCTACGCAAGGCAATTCAACTGGATCCGGATCAGGCAGAAGCACATTTCGTGCTGGGGACGGCGCTGCGGAAATCGGGCAGAACGGAAGAAGGGATCCGCGAGCAGAAGTTATCGGCGGAACTACAGAATAAGAAAGCAGCGAACGGGAAGCCGGTAAGCGAATAATTTTCGATTGCAGTTTTTCCCGAAGTGGACGCGCCTGTCCAATGGGGATACCCCCCTCCCCCTTCGATCTCTGGAATCATCGAGTTAGCGGGAAATCTCGAAAAAATCTATGGGGCTCTGTCAGTTACGGGCAAAATCTTGATTTCAAAGAGCTTGCGGGTGCGGTTCGCGATCCGATTTCCCGATTTGGGAAAGAATTCAGATTCACGTGCAACGTTCGCTTCGACGATGATGGCGCGATTCCTCTGTGGAACACAAGGTCAGGTGTCACATCGGGGTGTGGAAAAGAGGGCTGCCGCTTGTAATCCGTCAGTCGTCCGATGTTCAGAAGCTTTTCCAGAATGACCCGTCAGCGTATAGGGTGGACTCCCTCAGCGGCAAATTCGGGTGTTTGTGCACTCTTGGTAGCGCGGCTCTACCAGGCTACGGAAAAAATCCATCAGCCAGCCTACTACGACCACTGGGGCTAAAGCCCGTTTTGATCGCAGATCAATTACGCGGCCCTGGAAGGGCCGCTCTTCCACGTTACTCCCAGCGTTCTCCAAGTCTTTCGTACTCTGTGAAGCGATGCCTGATAGGAAGCTCGGCTATGAACAGAAAACGCACGCGGCGGGGCCGCGTGCGCTTTGATGTTCGAACAGTCGGATTAGAACTTGATCTTGGCTCCGATCTGCAGGGTTCGAGGATCATGCCAGCCGTTCACGGCACCGAACGAACTGTCGTCCACGTTGGTGTCGATCGTGCTCGGGCTGCCATGGT
>DATFQQ010000451.1:0-54107 GCA_035264195.1 Candidatus Sulfotelmatobacter sp.
CCCGAGCTCGGGATCCTGACCCGGATCTTCATTCAACCATTTAGCAATGGCGCTCCTGCCCTGAGAAAAGTCGAATACCTCACGAACTCTGCCTGCAAAAGCAATCATCGCAATTGGCAAATCGCTCGGCGTCTCCGCTAGGAGATCGTTGAGTGCCTCTCGTGCGATTAGCCACTTCCCGGGTCGCCTTTTCACCCGTCATGCTGCCGCTCCTATCAAGAAGCACCACGATCCAACGTGGAGCGAAGCTGTATTGGGCATCGAGCACCACGGTCGGTTGTCCGTTAAGGAGTAAGCGGAAGTTCTTCTTGGTCAGATCACGAACGGCTTTCCCATGAGAATCAAGGACGTGGACCACCACGGAACGCATCCCCGAGTTTGGCCCAGTCAGGGCTTGTTGCGTAAAGGCCGAGGGCAAGGGTGTTTGCAGAATCGCGACTGAGAGAAAAAACTTTGCCGCTCCGAGTGTGATGAAACGAAGACGTCTCGTAGAAAAGTGGCTAATCATCTCTCCTATCCCAGCCACTGCGGATTCTGGTAAGTCCCGTCGAAGTTGTGCGTGGTCTTGTACTGCTCAAATTCTCCCTTGCCGGCTGCTGCGGAAGTCTTCGCCAGCAACTGCGCCACTTCGTCCTTGCTCATCGGCTTGAAGCTGCGCGCCGCATCGAGCGCCTGCTGGAGAATCTGCATCGAATCGCACCCGGTGATCACTACGCTCGTTGGCAAATTCATGGCATAGTGAAGGCATTCCACCGGCGTAGCTGTCTTGCTCTTGAGAATGATGCTGTCGCCCATTGGTTTCATCCCGAGCACGCCGACATTGTGTTTCACGAGTACGGGCAGAACTTTCTTCTCGAAGCTGTCAAAGTGCGCGTCCATGACATTGAGAGGCATCTGCACGGAATCGAAGGTGAAATTGTGCGCGAAGGCCGTCTCCAACATCTTTAGATGAATATCCGGGCTCTTGTGCCCGGTGAAACCGATATACCTGATCTTTCCGGCTTTTTTCGCTGCAAGCGCAGCTTCCAGACTGCCGCCGGTCCCGAAAATCCGCGCCGGGTCGGTCTCACGAATCACTTCATGAAACTGCAGCAGATCGATGTGATCGGTCTGCAGGCGTCGCAGCGATTCCTCAAGCTGTTGCTCGGCGGCTTTTTTCGTTTGACCGTCGATTTTCGTCATGAGAAACGCTTTTTGACGATAGCCGTCGCGAAGCGCTTTGCCCATGCGTTCTTCGCTGACTCCTCCGTTGTAGTCCCAGCAGTTGTCGAGGAAATTGACGCCGCTGTCCAATCCACTGCGGACAATCCGGATACTTTCCTGCTCGTCCGACTGTTTACCCAGATGGTATCCTCCCAACCCGATTAACGAAACTTTCTCGCCAGAGTGTCCGAGCGTGCGAGACGGGAAGGTATCGGCACCATGCGACAGTTGCTTGCCCAGGGAGGTGACAACTGTAGCGGCAGCGGCAGTCTTAAGGAAATCTCTGCGGTCCATAACGAGCCTCCGCGGACTAGATGCGAAACTCGACCTAGCGGTTCGTTGCGATGATCGCCTAGGGAGATCACTCAAAGCGCGCCACGTCACGAACACGATCCATGAGAGGCTCGCCAATGCAACCAATACTCCGCCACACATTACGCCGAAAAGCAGGCAAGGTCTAGCGGGGGCGGCGATCAGAACACGAGGAATCGCTGACCGCGGCAGTCGTTTTTCGGGGTTAGGGATGCTTCGACTCCGCCGGAGTTCCGCTTCGCTGCACTCCGGCTCCGCTCAGCAAGACACTACTCTGGGTGCGACGTGGCATTCCTCAGAGTGGTCACAGAACATCACGACGGAGCACAGCATTTCCTTAACCGCTGTAAGTCGTCCTCGTGTCACCCTTATACTTTTTATCGCCGTGTAAAGAGGACAGGATGAACGACTCGAACAAGACAGCGGTCATCACCGGGGCTGCACAAGGAATCGGGCGGCGAACCGCTGAGTTGCTTGCCGAAAATGGCTATGCCGTGGCGCTGGCGGACCTGCGATCGACCAGTGAGATAGCTCGTGGGCTTCGCGAAAAAGGTCTGGCCGCGATGGATTTTCAAGGCGACATT
Organism: Candidatus Sulfotelmatobacter sp.; assembly: GCA_035264195.1. Classification (GTDB taxonomy): domain Bacteria; phylum Acidobacteriota; class Terriglobia; order Terriglobales; family Acidobacteriaceae; genus Sulfotelmatobacter. The sequence goes on from DATFQQ010000451.1 coordinate 2,100, forward strand.
TCGGACGAAGACACGGTGGCAGACCTGGCCTGCAGGGTTGAGCGTGAGTTGGGACCAATCGATCTGTTGGTGAACAACGCCGGGGTCAGTTGCATTTCCCCGGCTGCAGAGACTACTGCCCAGCAGTTTCGCCGCGTTCTCGAGATCAACCTCGTAGCGCCCTTCATGCTCGCCAAAACGATTGGAGGAAAGATGATTGCTCGACATCGAGGAGCAATCGTGAACGTGGCGTCCATCGCGGGATTGCTGGGAATCGCCGACCGCGCCGCCTACAACGCCTCAAAGCACGGCCTGGTCGGGCTGACCCGTACTCTGGCCGCCGAATGGGGTGGGCGAGGTGTGCGTGTAAATGCGGTCTGCCCCGGCTGGGTAAAAACCGAGATGGATGTTGCCGATCAGTCGTCCGGAGGCTACACGGATGAGGACATCATCAACCGCGTCCCGATGGCGAGGTTCGCGTCTACGACCGACATCGCAGAGGCCATTCTGTTTCTGGCGGACGAGCGGAAGAGCGGTTTCGTAAATGGCCACACCTTGGTTGTGGATGGTGGCTGGACCGCGGACGGAAGCTGGGAGTCCTTGCGATTGCGCCAACGGTAATCAGAGCGCGTCAATGCAGGATCAACGAACAGAGTAAGCCATCCATGCCCCCGCGGAATGTGTGGCCGTTTCCTCCATCCCATTCTCGGAACCAGGTGATAGCCACGCTCATCCAATTCGGACAGGAGGAGCGTAAGCATGCATCACGTTCGTCAAGAGAACCTTCCTTTTGTGGGGAGTTCCCATGAGTTTGTCGGCTCCGAGCAGGGTAATACCGAGGTTTCCCTGTTCCTGTTTCATGGGAAGCCAGGGTCAGGACCTGGTCCTCATCGACATCCATATGACGAGATTCAGTTCATCCGCGAAGGACAGGGGGTTTGGACAGTCAACGACCAGACCTTCGAGGGCCGCGCCGGTGACATTTTTGTCATCAAGGCGGGCGAGGTTCACAGCTTCAAAGCCATTGGAGAATCGCCTCTCGTACAGATCGATGTCCACCTGAGTCCGCGCTTCATCCAGGAGAATCTGTAAGACGTAGCTTGACGTCGAAACGCTTCAGCAGCCGCTGTTCTGCGAGGTCCATCACTACATGGATTATTACGACCCCGAGATCGCAGCAATTTACGAATTGGCAAATCCACTGGAGCAGGATGGCGATTTCTATCTTTCGCTCGCGGGGCAGCAGTCATGTAGTGTCCTCGACCTGGGCTGCGGTACGGGTACTCTCTGTTGTGCCTTCGCCGAACGTGGTCATCGCGTGACGGGTGTCGATCCTGCTGCCGCAATGCTCGCAGTGGCTAGGCGCAAGCCTTACGCAGATCGCGTCGAATGGGTAGAGTCCTCTGCGCAAGCTTACAGATCAGAGCGCCGCTTCGACCTGATCGTCATGACTGGACATGCCTTTCAAGTGTTGCTTACCGATGCCGATGCGGTAGCGATATTGGAGACAATGCGTCGCCACCTAAAGCGGGACAGCACCTTAGCCTTTGAAACCCGCAATCCGCGTATCGATTGGGTTGTCGAATGGACCGAGCGATCTCGTTTGCTGCCCGGCGGAGAGATCACCGAGACGTTGAACATTACCGACGCCCACGATGAGTTCATCTCGTTCCAGACGTCGTATCGATGTTTCTACAAGACCTTAACCACGAATAGCACACTGCGGTTTCCATCGCGTGAGCATGTAGAGACCTTGATCACTCGTTCGGGAATGATGGTCCGTAACGTTTTCGGAGATTGGAATGCTGGCCCATTTGAGGCCACGCGCTCACAAGAGATGATCTTTGTCGCAGAGATTGCGAGATAACGAGGTCGGGCCGGCGATTTCGGTCAGTGAGGTCAGTCGTCGCGATACTGCTTGTCGCACTACTTGGGCCTGCCCACCCACGAGTATTGCCATGCGAAAGATGCGGTCTTGAACGTACCGCCGATTCTCGCTAGCTCTCCGTCACTGAAGCTGAATTTTACCGACTGGTGCTTGGTGAAGGGGATGGAGATCGTTCCGCCAATTCGCGAATTCGCCTGCAACGATCCGATTCTGGTTACGCCATTGACGGTCGTGCCGCCCCCGTACCAGTAGTTGCCGTCAATCGACGCCCAAAGCCTGGGCTTTACGTCATAACTCAAATGCATTTCTACGGAGCCGATAGGGGATTGCTTCAAAGTCTTGCGCTCATTCGAAAACTGGCCGCCAGTCAAATAGTTGTCGTTTTCGGTGAATAACAACGCACCCGCGTATCCGTCCAGGATCCAGTTATGCCAGCGCTGGGAAATCCCCAGTTCCGGTTTGAAAGCCCAGCGGTTGTTGCCCGGATTTACGAGATGACTCGAATAGTACTGCCCGGTTGGAGCTAGGGCCTGAATACTCGCACCGACGATAGTCTTTTGCTTCCACTTGACGAACTGACTGGGCGTCATCGCAGGACCTCCGATCAAATTCAGGGAAAACCGATAAACTGAATCCGCCATCCCCGAGCGGTATACGTGCTGCGAGCTGCCCTTCACCTCTCCCTCAAAAGTTCCGACGACGTAAGGCAAAGTCGCGGTAAAGTTGGCCGAGCGGTGGAAGAAATTCAACGCGCGATAGTAGCTCAACATAGGTACGTAGTATTGCCCGCTTGCGTCTGTGATGGGAAGAATACTGCCAAAGAAAATGCTGCCATCATTGAAGCTATAGCCAACGATCGTAGCATTCGAGTGGACAGGCGTGATGATGTATGCGCGAGGCCTGAGGTCTTGCGCGTTCAACAGATGCAAGGAACAAGCCAGAGCCACCATCACCCACGCGAGTTTCAACTCGAATCACTCCGGTTCGGTCGCGACTTCCAGGTCGCCGTTACGGATCGCTTTCATGAGTACTGCGTGGTCTCGTTCACTCTGGTCGGCATAAGCGGCCGAGAATTGTGCAATGGCTTTGTCGAAGATGTCTCCCTGGCCGAGATATCCGCTGATTAGTGCCGACTCGCCCGAGCGTGCATGGGCGCGCGCCAATGTGAATCCGCAGAGCTCCGCATACTGAAGCATCTCCGTCAGGCCAAACAGTTCGACTAGGATTTTGGTCTTCATGTCCTTGAGTTGGCGAATGTAGAACTGACGTCCGAGTTTGGCTTCGGTCCACCCCAGAAAGAGGTCGCTCGCAGACTGCATCAGAAGACACCCTCGCACTACCCTCTCCCCGTGATTTCGATAAATGCTCTTTCCCGCATACGATTCCAGTACCGATGCATTTGCTTCTTTGATCTGAAGAAATAACGGGTCGTCATCATTCGCCATCAGTAGCATGATTGCGCAAAGCGTACCGACACTTCCCACGCCGACAACCTTGATGGCCATGTCTTTGATTTCGAAGCGGTCAAGTAGAACCTTGCGTTCTATTGGCAAGGTGTCGCGATAACGGGCGAAAGCCGTCCGGATATTTGCATTGTCCGCATCCTTGCCGAACTGCTTCCAGTGATAGATCAGCGGAGGATTATCTTTGATCGTGACGTTCTCACTGGCGGTATCGGCAAGTTTCGGAAAATCATGTTCTGGGACGTTGTTGTGCCGCGCCTTGGCCAGACGCTTGCGAAACCGTTTGCGCGATTCCGGATCCTTGATCCGCGGCAGCATGTCCTCGACTTCCATCTTGGCGTACCACACGTCAAGGGCACGCATCCGGCTGAAATTCGCCATGTTCTCCCGGTAAGAACGGGCACAGGTCTGCGCGGCGTCGTGGGCATCGCTCTCGCTGAGGCCATTACTGCGGCAGGCGAGCACAAAACTTGTTGCCAGCCGTTTTACGTCCCACTCCCACGGAGCCGGAAGCGTTTCATCGAGATCGTTGAGATCGAAGATGACCCGTCTTTCGGGCGTGGCATAGATTCCAAAGTTGAGCAGATGGGCGTCGCCACAGGCTTGTACGCGCAGTCCAGTCGCGGCCGTTGTCGCCAAGTCTGCCGCCATGTTGAGTGCCGCACCTCGATAAAACGTGAACGGCGACTTCATCATTCGGCCATGCCGGATGGGAACCAAATCGGGCAAGCGCCCTTTGTCGGACTCCTTGATTAACGAGAGGGGATCTCTGCGGTCTTTCGCAGGCTTCCATGTAGCATGCGAGCTGCGCGGACACTTGGTTCGCAGCTCCTCACCCTGCTTATAAAGATCCGCTCGTGACGGACGAGTCGGAAATGCCATGACCTTCTCGCCCGAGACATGCCGGGCGGTTTGTGCGACTGCCGCTGAACTTCGGGCGCTCCTGTTCATGTTCCTCCACCGGGTGCTCGCTACTCCGCCCTCGCAGCCTATCGGCGAATCAGCAAGCGTTCAACTGTCGGAACTTATGGGGAACTCTGGAAATTTCGATAGTTCGTTGCTGCAAGACGAACGAATGGCAAGCAGATTCGCCGTCTGGCTCCGCTCCGGGCCAAAACCCCGATGAAGTAAAAGCAACTTGGCGTATTCTTACGTCAACAAAAATGGGCACACCAGGCTACACAGGTAGGAATCGGGAGATCCCATGATTACGCGACGGGAATTTCTTGCTACGGCAGCCTGCACATTGGCTGCGACGCGACTACGCGCACAGGGCCAGAGCAAAGTACAGGTCGCCCTCGCCATTTCCACGGAAGCGGTTGGTCCGCAAATGCCGCTGGATTTTGTTGGCCTTTCGTATGAGGTGCAGCAACTCGTGGACCCGAGTTTCTTCTCGGCTCAGAACAGTGGCCTAGTTCGAGAGTTCAAGGCGCTCTCGTCAAACGGCGTCCTGCGGCTTGGGGGCAACACCAGCGAGTTCGCTTACTGGAAGCCCAGTCCCGAGTCTCCCGAGCCTGAGCATCCTCATGTTCGCGAGGTAGTAGGTGAACCAAAAGCAAAGTACTACGCAGTGACCGCCGAGGCGGTGCGCAATCTGGCGGAGTTCCTGCAAGCAACCGGATGGACATGCCTTTATGGCATCGGCATGGGCACAAACATACCCGCGCGCGCCGCAGACGAAGCTGCTTTTGTGGCCAAGACGCTGAATGACCGCCTGCAGTATTTCCAGATCGGCAACGAGGCGGATCTATTTGACCGCCATCTGCGCGATCCCAAGACTTGGTCGGCCAAGACGTATCTCGAGGAGTGGCTCGCGCTGGCGCGCGCCATTGCAGATCGTGTGCCAGACGCAAAGTTCGGCATGCCTGATGTCGCCGCCAACGTATCCTGGTTGACCCAGATTGCGGATCAGTGGGCTTCCATCCAGGCGCCACCTCGCGTTACAACCCTTACTCATCACTATTACTTCGGCGGGCCCGCGACGAACCCCGAGGTCAGCATTCCGAACCTGCTGAAGCCGGCGACAATGGCAAGAGTACAAAACACGGCGAACATCGCAACGGCTGCTGCCACGAAGGTCGGTGCACGCGTCCGCATGACGGAAGGCAACACATGCTATCGCGGAGGTAAGCCCGGCGTCTCCGACGTGTTCGCCGCCGCGCTCTGGGCAGCCGATTACTCGTTGCTCCTCGCCAGCAACAATTACTCGGGCGTCAATCTGCACGGTGGTACCGGCAAATCCGTGGCCAACTCGGTTGGTGGCTCTCTACCCGGCGATGACTTGTTGAAAGAGAGCGGCGCAACTCCCGAGCAGATCGCAACGCATCCGCATCCTTTCTACACACCGATTGCTACGTTTGGCTCGGACTATATGTTGGAGCCTGTTGCCTACGGATTGAAGTTTGCGGGTCTGTTCAGCGGCGGTTCGATCCTGAAAACAGACTTCTCGACGAAGCTGCAGGCTGCCGGAGTCAACGCTACTGCCTATGCGGCGAAGATGTCCGGAGGTCAGACATCGGTAATTATTCTGAACAAGGATGCAGAAAAGGATCTCGAAATGGAACTAGACTTCGGTCGTGCTGCGAGCGGAACTGTCGAAACCGAAACCCTGCATGCCCCAGCACTCGACAGCCGGGAAGCACACATCACAAAGACTGCGAAGGCCGACTCACCTAAGCAGGGGAAGTGCTCTGTAGTCGTTGCTCGCGCAACAGGATTACGAGTGACTTTGGTCTGAGCTGTTACAGCCGATTCAGGAGCCGACTCTGCTCAGAGTCAGCCTATGCGAAACTCACCACTCGGCGACGGCTTTCGGCCCACGATCATAAGTATCGGCATATTTCTGGTTTTCGGAAGTAGCATGGCCGCACTTGCCGGAACGATGCTGATCTGGCCGGGAACGGTGCTCGACAGATTGTGGTTGCTCAATGAGACTGCTCATGTACAGCTGCGGGAAGCCGGGACCTACCTTGGCCCACTATTCTGGATGTTGGGCCTAATACTGATAGGAACGGCCGCGGGCTGGTTCATGCAACGCCTATGGGCATTCCGATTGACGGTCGCGATCCTTTGCGCGCAGCTCGTCGGGGATGTGGTGAATCTGTTCAGAGGCGATCTCGTGCGCGGCGGCATCGGTATCCTCATTGCCGGCTCACTGCTTTTGTATCTTTTACGTTCCAGAATTCGTTCGGCTTTTCAATAGGACGTTCGGTGTCGGATCGTTACAAAACAATCGCCCCGACCTCGACCACGCCGAGTATCACCCAAAAGATCGCCCGGCGCCGGTCTCCTGCGCCCAGATATCCCGCAGCAGCGCTGAAGCACAGGATCGCACCTGGTCCATCCGCTGGCCCAGGCGGCAGGCTTGCTTAACATCTTCACGATTCGCATGTTCTCATCGTATCGGATTCGTTTCCCGGATAATTGTTTAAGTTCGTGCGACGATAAACTTCAGCGCAAGCTGTGATCGGGCGATCGCTCTCTGCTTGCATTTGCCACATCGCCGAAAGTTGTGCCGATCCCTAGCCCAGCGCTTTTATCGCGTCGAGAACATTAGAGAAAAGATCTTTGTTCGCGCTCACGAAGGTCAGATAGTTGTTATCCGCCACGTAGGACTCTGGTCGAATCCGATTAATCTGTGGCCAAAACAAAGAGGCGATTGTTTCCGCTCTCTCCGGCGGATGCAAGGCAAAGCCGTAGTTTACAAAAATACTGACATGGCCCGATTCGTGTGGCACTTCAAAGATATTTTCTGCGAGGTGACTTATGCCGAGGTCGGCCGGCCTATCGAAGATGTACCATTCATCCCAACCAGCGGACGGGATTTCTTCGACGCTTCGAATCTGAGGGCTGTACGCAATCCCCACGACTCTGCCAGCCATCCGCTGCTTCCTTCTCAGTAGGCGTAAGGTCTCCACTATCAATGGACGTGATAGCAACGTATTTTCCGAGGACAATCCGCGGGCACGGTCGCAAAAGATCAAACTGTTGATCCGAGACCAGCCATTCGTACAATGAACCTACACCGATTTCGCTTTAATCAAGGAGCCGGGGGATCCTTTGGCTTTCCAATTGCCCAGAATGAAAGCAATCGCTGGCGGTGTTGAAACAATCACCCACCCGAACCATTGAAGGTTGCTTAGCAGTCCACTAAACAGTGGTAGGGCCACATTGCTGATCACGAGCACAACAACGACAACCGGGAATGCTTGTAGAAGATTTCGTAGTCGCAGTTGATGCGAGATCGCCAAACAGGTGATCACTGCCGCCCAGACGGTCGCTGCCTCAAACGCGGTGACGAAAGCGATTTGGTAAACGAACGACCATGGCCAATCGATTCCGTAACCCCTCGCGTACACTGCAAATATTCTGGGGAATGCTGAGCCATGCGCGGCGTTGGGAAACATGAAGTACCAGGCAATGGATGTAACGGCACTGCAGGTAGCGGTATATAAGAAAAGCGTCAAATGTTTCCGCACGTGCTCGGGCAGTGCGATCAGAATAGCCACAAATACCTGCCTCCAGTACCAACCGGACGATCGCCCCCTGCCAAAAGCTTCAATCAGATCGCCTGCCAGGGGCTCATTCTGAGGAGAAAGCCGCTCCAGCAGCCACTTAGCCAGCTTTGGCGGCTCAACGGACTCTGGCTTTGTCACGAACGCCCTCCTTCCAGTTCAGGTACGCCTTTCCACAATCGCGCCAGCGTTCGTTGCGTTTCGCGGATTTGGCGCATGCCTTGCTTGGTAACGTGAAAATAACGCTTCGCTCTGCCCCCGCGCTCCTTAGTCGGTTCGCCAAGTTCGGAGACAACGAGACCCTTTTTTTCCATACGTTCCAATGACGCATAAATACTGCCCAGTTTCGCCTCACGCTTGGTTTGCTCCTGCATTTCCTGGGCGATAGGCACGCCATAGGCGCCATCCCCCAAGCGCAGAAGAACCAGCAAGACGATGAGCTCGAAATCGGAAAGGTGGCTCATACTCTCCATTTCTTACATAATGATGAAGAAATAAGAGTAATGCAAGTAAAATCCACGGCTCTAAAGTCGTGCTCAAGACCGGTTGACATGCCAAATCTTTACGGTGTTCGGCTTAATCCTTCCGGTCTACAGACACAGCCCGATGGCTAAGACTCAGCTATCGAGCAAAAATCCAGTTGGAGATACGTCTGGTCAGTACGAGGACGGAGCTGTGCCCTGCAAGCGATGCGATTCGGATAAACAGCGGAGATTTAGCGCCGAAATGAACATTCATTTCCCCCACTGGGAAGGTTTGGACAGAGCAAGTGTGCCGATATGCCGTGAAGTTGTTATCTGCTTGAAGTGTGGCCTGGCTGAGTTCTCTCTCCCCGAAGCCTCGTTACGCAAATTGGCGAATCGCACGTCGGATCGGTATCGTTCCCACCAAGGATGACCCACCATCTGTTCAACTATGCGTGATTGCGTTTGAAGGCAGCAGTGGCCTGCCGCAGACGCGATCGTGTCGATTCTCTAATTGGAAAGATATCTCACATCGGATGCATTAAAGTACTTGAGGCATAAGACAAGGTGGCAGTGACGATGGAGGATATCTGCGCTGGACGTGCGATAGATCCGCAATATGTCCCGGCGCGTGTGGCCGGTGATCGCATACAAGACCGCCGCCCGCGTTGGCTCAGATTTGCGGCTTACGCAGCGCTGATGTCGTTCTTCGTGTCGCTGACTGCCTACAACCTCGTAGATGTGGACATCTGGCACGAAATGGCACTCATCCGCGAAAGTCTTCGCGCAGGCCATCTCCTTACGCGCGACATTTTTGCTTATACCCCGACCGTGTATCCGTCCATACATCATGAGTGGGGCGCGGGTTTGGTCGCCTATGGTCTTACCCACTGGTTCGGCGGCAACGCCATCCTGATTATTAAGTACTTGATTGCTACCCTGATCGGGATTGTTTCGTTGAGATGCGCTGAGTCGCTTGGGGCAGATGTGCAGGTGTGGGCCGTCCTTTGTCCAATCGCAATCTATCTAAGCCAATTTGGATTTCTGTCGGTTGTTCGAGCGCAAGTGTACACGTTTCTGTTCACCGCGTGCTGCTTCTGGCTTTTCGAGCAAGATCGCCGCGGCGGTCGACGATGGTGGATCGCGTGGCTCTGCATTTTTCCAGTATGGGTGAACATCCATGGGGGATTTGTCGTCGGCATCGGGTTGTTAGCGCTGCATACACTCGAGCAAGCGATTCATCGCCAACCGTTCCGGTATCTGCTCTTCCTGCTTGCGGGGACCGTGATCGAGGTGTTCATCAATCCATTCCGAACTGCATATTTCGCGTACATCGCGCGGGCACTCACAATGAGTCGTCCCCAGATCCAGGAGTGGCGGCCGGTATGGGCTTACGGTCTCTGGTGGACGAGCATCTTTCTTGCAGCTGTGGCCATCACGATCTGCTCGGTCGTCAAGATCGGAGTTCGCCGAGCATCCGGGCTGTCGATGGTCATTGCCACCGGGTTCGAAGCGACACTGCACTGCAAACTCATGCCGCTATTCGCAATCGCATGGATCAGCCACGTTCCGTCCTACATTCAGCAGAACCCCGCAGGCGAGTGGATCACAGCTTTTACTCGTCGCCGCTTCGCGTTTGTGCTCTCCGTGTGCCTGCTGGTTACAACCATCTATCTAGCGGACGCTGTTCGCTGGAAATTCTGGCGGCTGCGCGTGCCGCAGGCAAGTACTACATTTGCTTACCCAGTTGGAGCGGTTGAGTACTTACGCGAGCAAGGCTTTGTGGGCAACCTGATGGTGCCTTTTCATACAGGCGCCTACGTGTCATGGAAGCTCTACCCGTCGGTCAAGGTATCCGTAGACAGCCGTTATGAGGTGGCATACTCCGAGGAGTGGGTGGATCGTACGTTCCGGTTTTACAACGCTGACGCAGGCTGGTGGGAAACTCTGACCGCATATTCCACTGACTTGGTCCTTGTCCCGAGGATCATGCCCGTCGCACGGGTGATTCAGCAAAGCAACTGGCAAATGGTCTACGAGGACCGCGAATTTGAAATCTTTGCCCGGCCCGGACTGACTTTGCCAATTGCCGACCGTACCTCGGACTCGTTTGCCGGCGTATTCCCCTAATCCCGCGGCTCCCGCCAATCACTTTTGACAGTACCGTCTCATCAACGCTTTTTCTACGGTAGTTAAGCTCTCCGAATAAGAAGTCTTGTGTCGCTCCCCAATCGGATGGAAACGGTCAGTCAGAATTTCTTCGTGATTGCAGGAGCGGTGATTCTGTCGCTGCTTCTCATGATTGGACTAGATCGCGTCTGGCCCTCGGACAAGCGCCGCAACTACAACGAACTCATCGGCTCGCAGCTCAGTATCTTAGGCACGACCTACGCGGTCATGCTGGGCTTTATGCTCTTCGCTGTCTGGTCGGCTTATCGCGAAGCGGACCTGAATGTGGGTCTTGAGGCCAATGCAGTGGTCGACATCTATCATCTTGCCGAAGGGTTCTCCGAGCCACAGCGTACGCAACTGCAAAACTCAGCACGATCCTATGCGGATGTAGTCTTGAATCGAGACTGGCAGCAGATGGCTGCGAGCGAGGAGTTAAAGCAAAGCAGTAAGATCGAGGCCGAGATGTGGAAGACGGCAACGTCCGTTCAGCCAAAATCGGAGGCCGAGCAAACGACCCAAGACCACATCCTGTCAGAACTGAGCGTGCTCACAGAGCACCGATTCACCCGCGTATTGCAGAGCACAACGCGCCTGCCGGACGTGCTTTGGTGCGTGCTTTTGGTAGGCGGAATACTGACGATCGTTTCAGCCTGCATGTTCGGCTCGCAAAATCGAAAGCTACAAGCGCTCCAGGTGTTTTCTCTCGCGCTTCTGGTCAGCCTTTCACTGGTCGCGATAGCCGATATCCATCGCCCATTCCACGGTGTGATCCGTGTTCGCAACTCCGCATTTCAACAGGCCCGGCAGAGCATGCAAGCTTTCTAGCTGATTTGTTGCTTCCTCGAGAGCGGCGACTATTTCTTGAGAACTCGGGGTTTGGCTGAAACTCTTCAGAAGGCAGCTCAATCCCGCGTAATGCCGTCAAAACCGACAGTGGTTGCCCAGCATTTGGAAGCGCATTGTGACAGAGAGTCTTGCGCTCTTGCCTCGCTAGAAAACACGCACCGATGGCCTGACGCTATTCGCGTACGCTCGATGGATCTCTATTCCCACATACGCGTACTGTTCTCGATGGTTCTCGGACTCGCAGTGGCGCACCTTTTTAGGCGGGGTCGCGAGAATCGTACAGCACCCCAAGAAGTACCGGGTCTATTGAGTCCATCTGGTGTCGTTTGTTTTCTTCTTTCTTTACCTGGCGCACTTTTGGTGGTGGGAATTCCGGCTGGGCCGTAATACAGCGAAGGCGATCTCTGTCAATGAAGTGAGGCCCCGTACTTCCCGAAAAGGTGTCCGCTTTTGTCACAACGGGACTGAGCGCGTAACTGAGCTATTTTTTCTTTCCCAGTTTGCGCGCGATTTCCTCGACGATTTTCGGGCGCATATCGGCGAGAACGCTATCAACGATGCTCGCAATTTCCGGATCGGAATCAAGATTGGTGTTGACGTCTTCAGGTTTGCCCTCGGCGCCCGCGGCGACTGCCATTGCGGCTGAGTCCTCAGGCTCGTTCATCTCCTTCGCGGAGTCGAGACTCTGACCCAGCTTCGGGCCTCCCGATTCGCGAATCTTGCGCCAGTTGGCCCATGCGGCTGCAGTCGTAGCTGTCATCTCGGATTCTTTTTTCGCCATTCCGTCCATACCCCCCGCGGTGTAATCCACAGACTCAGGTGTAACGGCCGTTGGAACGGCTTCTCTCGTGCTTTCCTGGACCTCTGAGACTTCAACGTCTTTTGGCGCGGCGGTCTCCGCGACTGGCTCTGGCACTTCCTTCTGCTCTTCGACCGGCTTTTCTTCTGTCAGCTCTGCGATTGCTTCCACAGGCTTGGCCTCGGTGTCCGCAAACTTTGCCTCAATCTCTGCCGGCTTGATCTCGGCTTCTTCCGGTTTTGCTTCGAGTTTCTCTTCCTGAAATTTCGGGGCCTCCGCAATAAAGGAGACGTCGGACTTTGTTTCGCTAGCAGCCGCCGAGTCAAAAACCGGATGTTGAGGAACTGGTACTACAGGGACTGGGGCGGCAGCCTCTGCAGACGGAGTGGGTTCCGGCGCCAAATACGATGCCGCCACGGATGCCAGCTCTGAGATCGCTGCCGTTACGGCTTCTTTGGCCGCGCTCGCGACTTCCGCAAACGACGACGTCGATTCCGGAGCGGGTGTCGCTGGGACTTCCGCCGTAACAGAAGCAACTTCGGGAAGTGAACTGGACAGTTCTGCGATCGCTGCTGCCTCGGGCGCTGGTTCGGCCACCGGCTCAGGCACCGGGTTGGGCTCGGGAGCAACGGCCGGAGTCTCGAGAGTCGTTGTTTCGACAGGCGCCACCGCTGCTTGAGCCCTTTGCATCTCCTGCTCAAGAGAAATTGTGCTCTCTTCTGGAGCGAGCGCTACCGCGACTGCTGCCCATCGAGGGCTTGGGCCACTCGCGCTCACCGCCGCGGCAACTGCCATCGTGACAGGTTCGTCAGATTTTCCAGCGGCCACCCCGGAGCCGTTTCCAGAAGCAGGTGAAGACGCGAGTGAATCGGAAGCAGACGATTGCTCCAGTCCTGCGATCGCGGCCATGACTTCCGTAGGTGTTGCCGAGAGTTCCGGCTCAGCTTCTTTCTCGGATTTCTCAGACTTGGGTTGCGCCGCGAGTGTGACCGCCGGCTCTGGTACGGGTGCCGATTCCACTGCTGACGCAACCGGCTCGGCGACTGGGGTCTCTTCTTCCTTCTTCTGATCCGTCTTGCTCTCTGGCGAAGCCGCAGTTGCCTCAGGCACCATCACAGGCGTTTCCGGCACCGCCGCTGTTTCTTCGGCCTTGGCCTCCTCGATCGTGCCCTTCACCTGCGCCGCGGCAGCGGCCAGAGCGGCGATCTCCTCAGGAGTCACGTCTTTCGGTAAGCCTTCAGTACCGAGAGCGCCAAGATGGACTCGCTCTTCCTTCTGAGGTTCCGGCTGGTGAGCTGGAGGTTGAACCGGAGCTTCCTCAATCTTGTGCTCGATGACTGTCTTCAGATCCTTGTTAACTGGGTTGTAGATTGCTGGATCTTCGACTTCCGGCTCGGGGGGTTTCTCTTTTTTCTTTGGAAAGACGATACGGCTCTTCCACCCTGAGTCTTCCTCATTGGCCACCGATCGGTCATAGCGCGGTTCGTCAATGGCTGCCGTGGCGCGGGCAAATCGACCCGGCTTCGACGATTCCGACCGTGGAACGATCCGGTCTTCCAGCTTGCTTAGGGCGCTCAGCAACTCGCTGGCTTCGAAGGGTTTGACGATAAATCCGTCGGCGCGGACACGACGGGCCTCTTCCGGCTTAAAAGGCTCTAGTTTTCCAACTGTGAGTAGAATGGGAATTCGCGACGTGTCCCCTGTCTCTTTCAGGCGCTGGCAGACTTCCAGGCCGCTATAGCCGGGCATATACACGTCGAGTACGATCAGGTCGGGATGCTGCTCCCCGATCTTCTTCAGAGCTGCGGAGCCGTTATTGACCGTGATGACTTCGTATCCCGCATCCGCGAGGATCTTCCGTCCCATATTCTGGGCGGTTACGCTGTCGTCGGCGAGCAGTATCTTCCTAGCCAAAGGTAGTCCTCTGATGAGGGGAGATAACGCGAAGGTAACCCGACCCACAACCTAAGTCAATGACGCAAAAGGGAAGTAACACGTTACTAGTGGTCAGCACCTTGCGCGTGAGGACGGGATCGGGTTCATTACTTTGGAGTGGAAAGCGGGAGCTACCACAATCGTTTGTCACTCCGCAACGGCGAAGCCGTGAGGAATCTGCTGTTCGCCAGGCGCGTCGATGCTGCATGCAAACAGCGGATTCCTCGCTTCGCTACGGAATGACAAACACCATGGGCTGCATACCCGGTAGCTCAAGCCGATGGCTAGTCGCTGACAGCCGACGGTTCTCAGCTTGAAAGCTCTCTTAGAACGGAACGATCTTTTTCAGCCCCTTCTTTTTCTTTTTGCTGCTGGAAAGATCTGCGTCACTGGCCGGGGTTGAGTCGTCGTTGTTCTTGGCTGCGTCGCTTGAAGGTTGACCTTGCTGAATTTCATTGACCTGGGTTGGAGCAGGCAGCGCCTGGTCTCCTGCGTTTGTCGGCGTCAGTTCGTTCGAATCTGCGGCTGCCGCCGGCTTGAGTTCATTGGGATCACTCGCTACCGGCGGAGTAGTGCCGGCTGGCGGCTGTCCGAACGGTGTCGGACCCGTGGCGGTCGCGTCGGCTGCCGGGGAAGCGTCACTTGCTCCCGGCTTCATAATTTCGGCCCCGACGACGGCTTTCTCGCCGCCTCCCATCGCGCCCATGGCTTCCTGCTTGACTACGTCGGTCGCGGCGACTGGATTAGGTTCAACCAAGTTGGGCTCCCCAACCTGCGCCGCTCGTGCCACGTCCGGACCTTTCTTGATTAATCCGGTGATGCGGCCCATCGTCGTGGTTTCACCGCGGCTGGCAATTTCGCGCTTGTTCTGCAGAACCGCGGCTTTGGTCGGCCGTGGAACCGCTTGATGCAACGCCGTCAGTCTCTTCCTTGCGTCGTCGGCCCGGTCCATCATCGGATACCGCGTGATGATCTTCGCATAGGCCTCGGCGGCATTCTTCGTGAACTCCTCGGAGTACTTCGCTTTCGCCGCTTCGGTGGTGCATCCTCGCGGCAGTCCTTTGACGTCGCAAGTTGGACTGTTGCGCAAGCGCGTCATCTGTCCTTCGAAATCCTGCCCCAGCAAATAGGCCGCTTCATCAGCACGGCTGTAAAGTGGATATTTCTCGAGCAACGACTTCAGGCGGGCAATCGATGCCGGATACGACTCACGCAGATAGTAAAACCGTCCGATTTCAAACTCGCGTTCGGCCAAGACCTCTTGTACTTCCAGCAGCTTCCTTTTTGCCTCGGGCACGATCTTGCTGTCGGGATACTGCAATATGACTTTGCGGTATTCGTCTTCCGCGCGCTTGGCGTGCGTATAGTCGCGATCTGCCTTTTCCATCTGCTGATAGTGGATGTTGGCGATCTTCAACTGCGCTTCAGCGGCCTCAGGCATGTTCGGGAAGAAGATCTCGAAGTCGCTGTATTCCTGCTCGGCTTGGGCGAGAGCAGCCGTTCCACCCTCGGCATACCAGGAGTCGCCAACTGCCAGCTTGGCGCGTGCGATGTATTCCGAGTCGGGATACGTGTTGATCAGAGTCTGGAGGGTGAGGCGTGCCACATCGAAGCGGTTGTGGCGCATCGCGTCCATGGCCTTGTCGAAGAGAACTTTATCCGGCTGTTTGGAACCAATCCCGGCCAACGGGTTGACAGACTTCTTATTCGTGCAAGCGGCTGTGAGTGCCAGCAGCAGGCCCAGCAGCGCGATCGACAGTGTTCGACGTGACATTAAAAATCCTTGTTGGTTTCAAAGGGAAGTCGTTCCCAGGGCTTTGAAACCTTGAAACTTTGAAACCTTGCTCTTTCTAGACCTTTTGTAACGCCGCCTCGGTCGCCGCCTTCAGCAACGACTCTGCATTCTTCTTTGGATCGCCCTTGCCGAACACCGCGTTGCCCGCCACCAGAATTTCCGCCCCGGCACGTACCACATCGGCGATGGTATCCATCGCGACGCCCCCATCGACTTCGATGCGGTATTGCAACCTACGCTGACTTCGAATCTCGGCTAACTTCCGCATTTTGTGCAGGGTCGACGGAATAAACTGCTGCGCGCCAAATCCCGGATTCACCGACATCACCAGCACATAATCTACGATATCGAGAACCTCGTTGAGCGTCTCAACCGGGGTGGCTGGATTAATTACCACGCCCGCCTGGCAATCATGACTCTTGATCAGGTGCAGCGTACGGTTCAGGTGGCGGCATGCTTCCTGATGTACCGAGATCCAGTTGATGCCGGCCTCGGCAAACACCGGAATAAACTCGTCGGGATTTTCAATCATCAGGTGGCAATCCAGCGGCAGGTCGGTCACCTTGCGAAGCGACTTTACCACCGGAGGCCCGATCGTGAGGTTCGGCACAAAATGGCCGTCCATAATGTCGACGTGGATGACGCTCGCCCCGCCCTCGCATGCCGCGCGGACTTGTTCCCCGAGCCGGGCAAAATCAGCCGAAAGAATTGATGGTGCCAGTTCGATCAAACCCGGGCCTCAGAACCTGATTTCCCACAAAAAGAGCTTGTGGAAATTTTAACACGCGCAACGCGTGTCGGGCGGGCGCCGCGCCCGCGAACAGAGCCATTATTAGAGCGAGCTACAGGCATGGGGCTGCGCATGCACTCTGTGTAAATGTTTCTCCGTGTTACCCTCGTCCGGCGTGATCTCTCCGGCCCATCTCCCACCAGCAGCATACTCGGTGGCCGCAGTCTTCATCTGGGGCGCAGCCGATTTCGCGGGAGGATACGGTTCGCGCCGTGCTAACGCATTCGTTTTGACGGCTTTTTCGCATGCCTGTGCGTTCGCATTGATGTCGCTCATTGCTCTGGGGCAAGCAGGCCCGTTCCCCGACAGAATCAGCATCCTCTGGGCAATCGCCGCGGGCGCGGTTGGGGGATTTGCATTGGCGATTTTCTACCGGGCCCTCGCTTCGGGCCAGATGGGTCTCAGCGCTCCGATCGCAGCCTTGATGGGCGCCGCCATCCCCACGATGGTCGACATTGCCCTTGAAGGCGCTCCGAGCAGATGGTCAATCGGCGGCTTCGGGCTAGCCATCGTAGCCATCTGGCTGATCAGTCGCCCGGAACCGCAAGGAGAGAATGAGGTATCCGCACGTCCTACAGGCGTCGCTGCCGCCGCACTGGCGGGAGTCGGCTTCGCCGGATTTTTTCTCTGCATTCACCAGGCTAGCGGATCTCCTACTTGGGTGGCCGCAATTTCCCGCATCGGATCTTTCACGTCCACCGCTATCGCCGTCGTGGTGGTACGCGCGCCACTTAAGTTGGATCGAACTCCTGCCGTGCTGGGAGCGGTTGCAGGATTCTTCGATGTATCCGCTAGCGCTATGTTCGTTTTTGCCAGCCAGCACGGGCGTCTCGATGAAGCAGTCGTGATCACATCGTTGTACCCTGCCGTCACGGTGTTGCTGGCACGGCTGATTCTGAAAGAGCACTTCACTCGCTGGAGGCTCGTGGGACTCTTGGCTGCCCTTGCGGCGGTGCCAATGATTGCGGGTGGTTGATCGAAGGCAAAATCATTCAACCACCAAGGGCACGAGGGTACACGAAGGAAATCCTTCGTATACCTTACTGTCCTTCGTGGTTCAAACTTTTCGGCGTCCTCCGTGGCCTCGCTCTACAATCCTGGCGACAGAAGGAAGATCGAAGAAATCATGCCGATTCGCACAATTGCTGCTAGCATCGGCTCGTGTCCCTGCTCGAGATCCGAAACCTGACCAAGATCTTTCCCGGAGTAGTTCGCGCCGTTGATGATGTCTCGCTCGACATTCACTCAGGCGAGACATTAGGCCTTGTCGGGGAATCCGGCTCGGGAAAGAGCACCTTGGGAAGGCTGATCCTGCGCTTGATCGAACCCACGTCCGGCAATATCTCGTTTGAAGGGCGTGATCTTCTTGCCGTTGGATCGGGCGAAATGCGCAGGTTCCGTCGCGACTTGCAGATCATCTTTCAAGATCCCTTTGCTTCGCTCGATCCCCGATTCCGCGTGGAAGACGTCATCGCCGAGCCGCTGATTATCCATTCGGATGTGCGTGGGGACAGAGGCCTCGGTCGAGCGAAGCTCGACAGACGAGTTGCTGAACTCCTGCGCGCGGTTGGCCTCGACGAATCTGCCCGCACTCGCTATCCGCACGAATTCTCCGGTGGACAGCGCCAACGCATCGGCATCGCCCGGGCGTTGGCCTTGCGGCCAAAGTTCATTGTGTGTGACGAACCCGTGTCTGCCCTTGATGTCAGTGTTGGCGCGCAGATCGTGAACCTTCTCGCCCAATTACAGCGCGAATTCGGCCTGACCTACCTCTTCATTTCGCACTCCATGCCGGTCGTGCGATATCTCTCTACGCGAATAGCGGTGATGTACAAGGGAAAAATCGTCGAAGTCGGTAGCACAGACCTGATCACCAGCCAGCCGGTTCATCCCTACACGCGCAGTTTGTTGCAAGCCACTCCCGAGCTGTCACTCTGAAATTCACCATGCCGACATTGGTCTCCTCGGCGGACTCTGCGGCTGTCTGTGCGAACTCAGCGGTGAAATTCTTTTCTTGCCGCCGAGAAAGGCCGCCGAGATCGCCAAGAACTGCAAGGAATCACAGGTGGCCGACTAAAATTCGGAAAAAGATGCACTGACTGAACCCAGTTCCCGTTGTGGAATTCAGCCTTCTCATCTACTCTTGCATCCAACTTGACGTGGGGTAACTTCCCACCGCATTGAAAGCGAGCCCCGTGGTAAGTACAACTCCGACTCCGGTAGCCTTTTCTGTCCCGCGTTCGCAGACATCTATTCGCACCCTGACCGAACTCTCTCTCGGCTTTGTGGCCATCATGATCGTGCTCTGGTTGCCGACGCGCGAGCAGCTGATTTTCGGACCGATCGCACTGTTGACCCCCGCCGTCATCGTGGCCTGGAGCCGGCCAAGCGCATATGAACTCGGCCTCAGTTGGCGCCCGCTTCTCCGTTCCCTCTGGATCGTGCCGGCAGCCGTTGCTCTATCGGCCATCGGTATTTTCCTGGCGCAAGGCGTCGGGATCTTCCACGAACTTGACAAGCCTGATCTTACTCATGTCAGCGGCTATGTTGCGTGGACGATCTACCAGCAGTTCCTGCTGCAGGATTACTTCATGCCCCGCCTCACGCGCCTGCTTTCAACCGATGCGGCGATTGCGGTGGCCGCCCTACTTTTCTCAGTTGCTCATTTGCCCAACGTCCCGTTGACGGTGGCGACGCTGGTCTGGGGAGTTATTTCTTGCATCCTGTTCCGCCGCTATCGCAGCCTCTACATCATCGGCATCGCCCAAGGAATTCTCGGACTATGTTTCGCCATGTGCGTGCCTGATGTTTTTCTCCACCATATGCGCGTCGGGCTGGGCTACCTCCACTATCACCCCCCCGCCGCAGGGCCATCCGCTGGGTATCACCCAATTGCTGGTAAGTAGTCGGGAATCTTGAAACGCTGGTCTTCAAAACCACAGGTACCAGAGCCAGTCGACGCATGTGTGTGTAACGCTCGAGGCTGGCACGCGCCTCCGTTCTCTCCAAGCGCGGCCATAGAAAATGCCGGCAATGGTCGCTAGCAGAACGTACCTCCAGTTGAAGTGGGCACCTCCAAGATTTCTCTTATTGAAGTGTGAAAGACCAAACAATAGAGACGCGATAATGAGCGCTGCTCCGCGTCCCAGACGGCGCTCTAGAAGATTCTGGACCCAGGCGCGAAAGAAGAGCTCCTCCGGCACGGCCACAAACACAAAGATCCCGATCCAACCGAATGCCGCTTTCCAGATGACCGGAATATTCTGATGAGGATGAATGAATCCTAGCGCCATTCCCAGCAGGATCACCGCCGGCGCAAAGAACAGCAGTTCGCGGAACCCGGTCTTCCAGTCGCTCCATCGAAAGTGGAAGTCGAATCCGGTCCCACTCAGGCGCCGGATTCCTAGAAACGCGTAAAGCCCGGCATCAACCAACAGTAGATTGCCCCAGCCGCGCAAGCCTGCGGGCCAGGCAATATCGAGCCACCGAAGGTCAACGGCCAAGCCCAGTGTCAGCAGGATCAACGCGTCTCGCCAGTTGCCTCTTTGTTGGGGATCGGCGACAGCAGCGCGGCTCATCAGCCAAGCCATCCCGACCGGCAGAAGGGCGTACAGCACGAACCACTCCCACTGAAACATGTGGGACGTGCCCGCGAGGATAACGTATGGAATGACGAGGCACGCTGGCAGCGAAATCCTGACCACTGCCGGCCAGCGAGCGATTGCTTGCGCCAGTCGTTCATGCGCCAGTCCGAACGCCACCGCCGGCAGCAACTCGATTGCGAGAACGACAACAGCGACCGGCTCAAAATTCGACATTCCAACTATCTTATCCGGGCGGCAACTTCCCGCCCGGATAAGCGCGGTCAGCCGGCATCATGCCGGGGCCCCCTCAACCGCAAGCCTGGTCCACATACAATCGAAACAGTTTGCATTTAACTTCCTCTTGCAATGAGAGTGAACTGAATGGATTTCCTGGCTAACGCGGACCTCCCCTCCGCGTGACTGGTTGGTGGAATAGTGACGTGGGGGCGAGGATCGTTACAGGCGACAATCAGAGAGTGCTTGTGCGAACCCGCTTTGAACACTAGAATTCTTGCGATTTCCGCGTAGGAGGCAATCATGTCCGCTAGCCCGCTTCCGCCTGTCGCATCGACGCCTGCCCCCATTCCGGCACCGGTCGAGCCGCCGATGTCAGAGGGCGCCCGCATCATCAACACTTTCATTGCACCTTCGAAGACATTCACCGATTTGCGCCGTAACGCGAAATGGTGGGGCCCCTGGCTTCTGATTTCGATTTTCTCGATCGCCTTTCTCGTTACGATTGGAAAACAGATCGGCTACGAACAGGTCAGTAAGAACCAGATCGAGCGGTCCGCCCGACAGGCAGAACAGTTCGACAAACTGCCGCCGGACCAGCAGGCCGCACGCCTGCATGTGTCGGTGAAGATCTTCACGATCTTTGCTTACGCAAGTCCATTCGTGATTCTGTTCTTTACGTTGATCTCCACCACCGCTCTGTGGGCGACCTTCAAGGTCGGAGCCGCGGCCGACACCACATTTGGGCAGGCCTATGCGATTTCCATGTATGCGGGGCTGCCTGGCATCATTGGGGCGATCCTCGGAATCGTCTCGCTGTTCGCGGGCGTCAATCCAGAGGGTTTCGACATCAACAACCCCGTCGGAACGAACCTGGCTTATTTTCTCGATCCCGACACTACCGGCAAGTTCATCCGCGGCATGGCGTCGTCCCTCGATGTTCTGATCATTTGGTCGATCATTCTCATCGGCATCGGATACGCCTCCACGAGCAAGGTCAAGCGCTCCACCGCGATCATGATCGTTGCGGGCTGGTATCTGGTGTACAAGCTCATCACCTCCGGTTTAGCTTCGCTGGGCTAGAAGATTTCAACAACTCGTAGTGACATATGTCACAGCCATCCCTTGTTCCCCGGGAGGATAATGCCCGGTTTCAGGAGGAACTATGCGACTCTTCCGCTCCCGGGCGGCGCGAACCCTCGCGCGGCTCGGCTACGTATTTCTGCTTTCATCCTTTCCGACTTCACCCAGCATTCTCATTGCTCAAACCGCCACTCCCGCCCAATGCGTCGACTGCCATAACAAAGTCACGCCCAACATCGTCGCCGACTGGAAGCTGAGCAAGCACAGCAACGTTGAAGTGACATGCGTGACCTGCCACGGTGATCAGCACACGTCGGCAACGGACATCGCCAAGGTGAAGATTCCCACTCCCGATACCTGCTCGCAGTGCCATGAAACGCAGGTAGCGCAGTTCAAGAAGGGAAAACACGCAATGGCGTGGGCCTCCATGAAGGCCATGCCGACGATTCACTGGCAGCCCATGGCCATGACCGAAGGCGAGAAGGGCTGCGGCGGATGCCACAAGATCGGCGACAAGAGCGTGGCCGAAGTGGCCGAACTGCGGAAGAACAGCTCGGGCACGGAATTTGGCGCCGCGCAGTGCGATGCCTGCCACACGCGCCATACATTCTCAGCAGAAGAAGCGCGTCAGCCGCAAGCGTGCGAGACTTGCCACATGGGTTTCGACCATCCGCAGTGGGAGATGTATTCCGCGTCGAAGCACGGCGCAAGAAACGAACTTAAGCAGATGCACGTGCTGCCCAACACGGCTGCAGCCCCGACCTGCCAGACTTGCCACATGCAAGATGGTAACCACGAAGTGCGCACCGCATGGGGATTCCTTGCCGTCCGCTTGCCACTGCCTGAAGACAAGCAGTGGGCTGCCGACCGTGCCACGGTTCTTCAAGCTTTGGGCGTGCTCGATCCTCAAGGCCAGCCCACCAAGCTCGTTGATGTCGTCAAGGCTGCTGACGTCGCCCGCCTTACGCAAGAAGATTGGCAGCGCGAGCGCGACAAGATGATCAAGACCTGCAATCAATGCCACTCGGTCAACTTCGCCAAGCAGCAACTGCAGCAGGGCGACGACATGATCAAGAACGCCGATCACCTGATGGCCGAAGCGATCCGAATCGTCGCTGACTTGTACAAAGACAACATTCTGCCCAAGCCGGCAAACTATGCGTATCCGTTCCCAAACCTGCTGACGTTCCACGATGCTCCGACGGTGATCGAACAGAGGCTGTTCGTGATGTATCTCGAACACCGCATGCGGACTTTCCAGGGAACATTCCACGCCAGTCCCGACTACGCGCTCTGGTATGGGTGGAGCGAAATGCAACGCGATCTGACAGAGATTAAGGAACTGGCCGCGCAGATGAGGCGAGAGAAACGCGTGGCCACTCTGAAGCCCGCGGTAAAGTGAATTCGAGAGTTGTGTAGGGGCGGACGCATTTCGTCCGCCCCGCCGATGCGAAGCGCGGCGTTCGGCAGCATCCCGGGATCGTTTTTCGGCCCTCCCAGACGACCGGCCTGACCCCGAGGAATATCACCCGGCCATCTGTTCGATTGCGTGCACAATCTCGGACTGGGTCGTTAGCTGCAGGCTGTCAAGGTCCTGCCTCATGTGCTCTGGATCGGATGTTCCCGTAAGCGGCAGAATGCCGATCGCCTGCGCGAAGGCGAAGACCACTTGCGCGGGTGTTGCATTGAGCTCCGTCGCAACATTTACAAATGGTGGATGTTCCAGAACCTCAGGATTCGCAGTCAGCAGCGAGAATCCCTGGTAAACGATCTTCCGTTTTTGACAGAATGCCCGGATCTCGCGATCCCAGCCCAGACGCGCGAAGCAGCGGTTCTGGACGAACGCAGGTAATTCGGCGCCACTTGCCTCCATCTGCTCCAGGTGCTGCAGCGAAACGTTGCTGACGCCGAGATGGTGCGTGTGGCCGGCATCTCGCTCCTTTTGCATGGCCTCCCAGACCTCTGCGTCATCCTCGCTCCACCCATCACCTGACGCCGGCCCGTGTAACACAAAACTGTCAACGTGATCTGTTCTGAGGTGTTCGAGCGAGCTTGCCAGCGATTGCCTCACCTGCACGGAGAGGCGGGCGGATGGATCGTATGGCAGCCGGTGATCCTGTCCACGCTGATAAGTGAACTTAGTCTGAAGAAATAAGTCAGGACGAGTGACAACACCCTCTCGGTAGGCAGAAGTTAAAGCCTCTCCAACGCCAGCTTCGAAGTAATGCTTGCGCTGGTTGGCCGTATCAATTGCGCGAAAACCCGCGCGCAGCGCCTGTTCTGTCAGCGCAGCGGTACGGTCCTCTTTCCAGGCAGTTCCGTAGACAAAGGTAGGGGAAGGTAGACGATCCGGCATCAGGCTATTCTGCCATGAGAGAAAAACGCCTAAGTTTCGCACGTTCCTTTGTAGTAAGCGGCCTTTTCTTTACGAGCTCTGTAGAAATTCGCCGCGAGCTCTGTTTTGAAGAAGTTTTTCATCGCGCGAAATAAAACGGACATCTGAGACCGGGGAAGAACATCACGCGGGGGATATCTAAACGGATCGACCCCTAAGATGACCTTCCACTGTCGCTCGTTATATCCTTAAGTCCCTCAGGAGGCTTTTCGTGAAACGTATCCTCGCAGTTGTATCTCTCGTGGCATGTGCCACGTTCGCTTTTGCCCAGGCAGCAGCCAAGGATCCGGTTGCATCCTCGCTCCGCCAGCTGGAGCAGCGCTCGCAAAATAACACCGTCGGTGCAGTCGAGGCCATGCCCGCTGACAAGTTTTCCTACAAGCCCACCGCTGACCAGATGACCTTTGCTCATTTGGTCGTACACATCATCGGATTCAACAACACCATCTGCTCGAAGGCGGCGGATGTCCCAGCGCCAAAAGTCGAGGAGTCGAAGGAGAGCGACTCGAAAGATAAGCTAGTTGCCGCAGTGAAAGCGTCGTACGCCTATTGCAGCGAAGCTCTTGGGAAGATGGATGACTCCAAGCTCGGAGACAACATCGAGCTATTCGGCGGTCACCAGGCTCCACGTGCGATGGCAGCATTGATTGCCGGAAGCGGATGGGCCGACCACTACGCCGCCGCGGCCCAGTATCTGCGCCTGAACGGAATTACACCACCGTCGGCACAGCAGAAGCACTAAACAGCATTCAGCATAATCGGTATTATCGAAGAGATTTGAGTGGGCGCGGTTTTCAAGGCCGCGCCCAGATTTTTGGCGAGATAACCACGTTCTTTGGCCCGCGGCGCGGTGCGACTCCACCCCTCATGGATCGGCAGACGATCTGGCTTTCTGGAGCCAGCGATACACTCGTCCGGCTGAATGCCGGCATGCTGGGTGCTACTTGATCTGTACGAGACCCTCGGTAGCCGAAACAGCCGTAGGCATAGTCGCAGCCGGCCGCTGCGGTACCCGCCACGAATCGAAGATCGATACCTGGTGCACACACGAGACCGTGCAGTGCGGGGCGCAGCTTTTTTCGGTCAAATACTCGCGGCGCAGATCTTCGCAGCTATATTTCTCCAATGGAATCCCTGGATAGCCACGCTGCTGCGAGCAGTAATGCACCAGCCCGTTCTCGCAGATATAGAGGTAGCGTGCTCCGGCGCGGCAGCGCCAATCGTTGGGCATGCCCTTGGCGATGTTGTCTTGAAATGCGTTGACCCGGGTGAAGCTGCTCTTCTCGAGCGCCTGCATCTCGTGATAAATGCGTCGCTCTTCGTCACCGAGAGGCTGCAACTGCCCGCTGCCATCGTGAATGATCCCAATCGTCGATGTGAAGCCCAGTTCGACCGCACGCTTGCCGATTACTAGCGCGTCCTGCGGATGTGGAATCCCTCCGCCCACCACGGAGTTGATGTTCACATGAAAGTCGGCATACTTGGCTAACAGTTGCAGCTTCTTGTCGAGAACTTTCAGGCTCTTCTTCGACACGTCGTCAGGATTGACGTTGTCGATGGAGATCTGCAGCCACTCCAGTCCTGCCCGGTTCAGGCGCTTGATGCGTTCAGCCACCAGCAGGTATCCATTGGTGATGAGCCCGGCGATCATCCCATTGGCCCGAATGCGCCGGATAACGTCATCGAGCTCGGGATGCATCAGCGGCTCACCACCCGAGATCGTCACGACGGAGGTTCCCAGCGCGCCTAGCTTGTCGATGCGCCGGTACATCTCCTCGATCAGCACAGGCTTTGAGAAGTCGTCGAACTCATTGCAATAAGTACATGCCAAGTTGCAGCGCCGCATCGGAATGATGTGCGCCAAAAGCGGATGCTCGGTCGAGGCCAGCGCCCTGACGGCCATTTTCACCCCGCGCACGTTGCGGTGCAGGGCTTTGGCGCGTCGACGCAAAGTTGTCAGAGCAGAAGGCATGGGATGGCTAATTCCTATTACAACACACGGGAAGATCAATCCCGCCCACTGTTGCAGCGTTCGGTAGATTCCAGGGGTTGGATGGAGATGTCTATTCCCGAATCGTCGAGGACTGCGAAAGTCACCCTTCGCGTTCTCTGCGTGCCTCAGCGAACTCAGCGGTTAAGATTTTTGATTGCCAGTGGGGGCTGGATTGCCAGCCACCAGCACATGACCAGCTTGCCGCAACGTATCTAGCGCTGCGCCAGCCGACTCTTGCTGTACCAAAACATAGTCCGTGTCATACGTCGAGACAGCAAAGATAGGAATCCCCTTCGACGACAGAGGATCGATGAACGAAAGCAGCACTCCGGTGAGCGAGAACTCGAAAGGTCCCTCGAGTTTCAGACAAACCCAGCGGTGGAGGGAGCGCACGTCAGCCGGAAGATTCTCCATCGGGCAAACAATCGAAAGTTCCTCGCTCGTGCGGGTAACCGATGTGAATTCGCCTTTCGCCGCCCACTCCGGAACGGCCGCATGCGCCGCGAGACGCACGATCGCATAAGGTCCATCCATCAAAAGTCGAAACTTCAGCTGATGTCGCATCTCAACCAAACCCCGCTTGTCATTCCGAAGCGCGAAGCGCAGAGGAATCTGCTGGCTTCAGCCACATCGAAGCTGCTGAAACTACGGTCCGAACCTCACCCCTCGATCGCTTTCACCACCGCCGCCCTCGCCAATAACCTCGTCGAGTCCAATGTCGGCAAAGGCGACGACTCCGGCGTCACCAGCAAAGGAATCTCCGTACACCCGAGAACCACCGCATCGCAGCCCTCATCCTTCAACCCGCGAATCACTTCGACGTAGTACGCCAACGACCGCGGCAGAATCTGGCCATTCACAAGTTCGTCGAAGATGATCTGATTGATGCGTTGACGCTGCTCCGACCCCGGCACACGATACTCAATTCCCGCAGCCTTCAGTGTCTCGCGGTACACAGGACCTTCCATCAGATAGCGCGTGCCCAGCACCGCCAGCCGGTGATAGCCGCCCCGCTTCGCTTCAGCAGCCGCTTCACGTGCTATATGCAGCCAGGGACGCGGCGATCGATGCTCCACCAGATCAAATGCCTGGTGAATCGTATTGTCCGGACAAATCAGAAAATCCGCACCCGCTCTCGCCAGCTTTTCAGCGGAAGCCAGCATCAACTCTGCCACGCCGGCCCAATCGTTCGCCTCAATCGATTTCATGTACTGCGCCAACGGAAACGAATGCAGCGAAACTTCAGGATGATCGTGCCGGCCTAACCTCTGTGCGCCTTCAAGCGAAATCGTCCGGTAGCAGAGCGCGGCTCCTTCTGTACTGCAAGCGACAATGCCAATGTGCAGCATGGAGAGTAAGAACCGACAAGACAGGGGGACGCTTGCTCAGTGTTTGATTCTAACCGGAACGGCGGCGTAAGGGCTTTGATCGCGATATCGTTTTTCGAATTCCTCGCGCGTGCAGATCGTCTTCACATCGACAACGCGGTCGATAGCGAGAATTCCGTCCAGATGATCAATCTCGTGTTGCATGAGTTCGGAGAGGTCGCGGTCGCCTCCAGCATCGAACGAGAGGGTCTCACCTTCGAGATTCTGATACCGCACCGTAACCCAGCGCCGCCGCTCAACCTGCATGAAGATGGAGAGAAAGCTCAGGCAAGCGTCCCATACGACCATGCGTTCTTCGCTGGATTCGACGATTTCTGGATTCACCAGCGGCCAGGGCTCCACTCCGGGCAGCTTCAGAAAAATCACGCGTTGCAGTACTCCAAGTTGGGGCGCGGCAATCCCGCGCCCATAGCCGGTTGTCGAACGCCAATGTGCGAGGGTGTCTTGCAGGTCCTCGACGAGGCCGTTGATCTCAACGGACGTCGGGTCCTCGACCGGCGCACATTTCTCTCTTAACAGCGGATCCCCAAGTTGAAGTACGGGGCGTACTGCCATGGAATCACTCCCCAGACGCTCGGTCGAAGATTCTACAACGGCTGTCAATCAATCCGTTACCGGAGGAATTCAGGCTCACAAGTCTACGCTGGACTTACCCTGCGACCGCCGCATCAAACAAGCTCAACAATTCCAGCTTCTTCTCGGCAGGTAGAAACGATGCTTCGAACGAATTGCGCGCCAGTTCCCGCAAGTGTTCGTCCGTAAAGCCAAACGTTTCTTGTGCCAGTTGATATTCCCGGGCCAGAGTCGTGCCGAACAGCGCTGGATCATCCGTGTTGAGCGTCACCATTAGACCCTGGTCAAAATAGCTCTTCACCGGATGATCCGTCATCGACTTGCAGCATCCCGTGCGCAGATTGCTCGTCAAACAAATCTCGACCGGAATCTGCCGGTAAGCCAATTCCTCGATCAGATCCGCATCCTGCGCCGCAGTTAACCCATGCCCGATGCGTTCTGCGTGTAGATTGAGCGCGCCCCAGATCGATTCGGCCGGAGCCGTCTCGCCCGCATGCGCCGTCAGTCGCAGTCCATTGCTTTCCGCGTAGCCATAGACGCCGCGAAATAATTCTGGCGGAGCCTTCACCTCGTCTCCGCCGATTCCCACGCCAACAACGTGCCGGCTCTGGTAGCGGACGGCCAACTCAAAAACCTTTTGAGCTTCTTCCACCCCGAAATGCCGTGTGGCATCGAAAATCCAAAGCAACGATACTCCAAAATCGCGTGCACCTCGAGCGCGTCCGCGCTCCAGGCCCTCGAAGATAGCGCCGAAGTCCTGCTTGCGATACAGGCAGACTCCCACCGCGACATAGACCTCGGCATGCAGCACGTTCTCTTCTTTCAGTTGCTGCATCAAACGGTAAGTCACGACTTCGTAGTCTTCTGGCCCGCGTAAGTGTGCGCTAACTTCTTTGAATGCCATCAGGAAGCTTGGGAAGTCGGTATAGCGATAGAGCGGCTCGGTATCAGCCAGAGTTGCATTCTCACCGTGATTTCTGCGTAGTTCCAGCAATGTCGCCGGTTCAACGGCTCCTTCCAGGTGCAAATGCAGCTCCGCTTTCGGAAGTTGACGGATAAAAGCATTCGGGGGCTGGGCTCCTGCGGCACTCATGAGCTGATTGTAGTTTGCAGGTTGCAGATTTGCGAGAGAGCCCGCCCTTCTTGCTTTACAATCCCATCTTTCACAACTGGAGGGTTATGTCTGCCAAGACCGTCTGCCACGTCGCAGTGGTTGCCATCATGATTTCCACTTCCCTTTTATGTTTCGCAGCTTCCGCTCCCCAGGTCAAAACTCATTCGGGCGCCATTGAGGGTAAGGACGACGGCAAAGTGCACGCGTTCCTCGGCATTCCCTATGCTGCGCCACCGGTAGGCGATCTCCGCTGGAAAGAGCCCCAACCGGTTGCCAAGTGGAATGGAGTTCGCAAAGCCGATGCATTCGGTGCGCACTGCATGCAGGGCAATGTCTACGGGGACATGGTTTTTCACGATCCCGGAGCCAGTGAGGACTGCCTGACCCTGAACGTGTGGGTGCCGAAGCGCGCCTCCGGAAAGCTGCCCGTCATGGTCTGGATCTACGGCGGAGGCTACGCAGCGGGCACGACTTCCGAGAGTCGGCAAAACGGCGCAGTCCTCGCGCAGCATGGCGTAATCGTTGTCTCAATGAACTACCGCCTCGGCGTCTTCGGTTTTTTTGTCCATCCGGAGCTGGCCAAAGAATCCGGCCACAACTCCGCTGGCAACTACGGTCTGCTCGACCAACTGGCCGCATTGAAATGGGTGCATGACAATATTGGGGCTTTTGGCGGAGATCCCGACAATGTCACAATCTTCGGCGAGAGCGCGGGATCATTCTCGGTCTCTGCGCAGATGGCCTCGCCCCTAGCGAAGGGCTTGTTCCAGAAGGCAATCGGCGAAAGCGGCGCCGCCTTTCCACCAAGCGGCTTGGATTTTGAGCCAATGTCGGTTCGCGCTGAGAAAGATTCGAAGCTTGCGAAAGAGAAATTGGGGGCCTCAACTCTCGCTGAGTTACGCGCCATCCCGGCGGAGAAACTACTCGAGCCCTTCGCTCCTCCGAAGTCGCCTGGATTCGATTTCGGCCCTGACGTCGACGGCTACTTCCTGCCGGAATCCGTCCCCGCAATCTTTGCCGCAGGCAAACAGAATGATGTCGCGTTAATGGCGGGGTGGAATCACGATGAAGGCAGTTTCGAAATTGCGTTCGCGCCGAAGAAGCCAACCGCCGACAGCATGAAAGAGACCGCCCAGAAAGATTTTGGTGCTAAGGCCGACGAATTCCTCAAGCTATATCCCATCGATACTCCGCAGCACGTTCTGGGCTCGGCGCAGGATTACGCGGGAGATCGTTTTATCGCCCTCTCGACATGGGAATGGGTCGAGGCGCAAACCAAGACGGGCAAGAAACCGACTTATCGTTACCGCTTCGACATGGCTCCTACGCCGTCAAAACCGGATGCGCCGCGCCTGGGCGCCTATCATTCCGCCGAAATCGAATATGTCTTCGGCCAACTCGATTCGAAGACGGATGTGACTTGGCGTCCCGATGACCGTAACGTCAGCGACATGATGCAAAAGTACTGGACCAACTTCGCGAAGACAGGAAATCCCAACGGCCCGGGATTACCCAATTGGCCGATGTATGATGCCCCCGATGGCTGGCCCGTGATGTACCTCACCGCCCAGCCCGAAGCGCGCAAAGACGATATGCGCGACCGGTATTTGTTCCTGTCGAAAGAGTTGGGGAAGTAGCGAGTTCACCAATCGGATTTGTCATCCTGGGCGAAGCTGACCGGCGAGCGAAGCGACCCGGTCTGCGCAGTCGAAGGATCCTACCCTCTTCCCGATGTGCCTTGGAACTACTTCCGCGCGAACTCACTGTGGTGCCGGCTATAGAACACGTAGATAAGCAATCCCAGCACGAGCCACACCACAAACCGCACCCAGGTAATAACCGTCAGTCCGGCCATCAATCCGACGCAGAGAACGATGGAAATCAGTGGGAACCACGGCACAAACGGGACGCGGAACACGCGTTTGCGGTCGGGCTGTGTGCGCCGCAAAATGATGACCCCCAGCGACACCAATGCGAAGGCGAAAAGCGTTCCGATGTTGGAAAGATCAGCCGCGTCGCTAACGGCAAAAATCCCCGACGGCACGCCCACGGCCAGCCCGGCAATCCAGGTCGACCAATGCGGCGTTTTGAACTTTTCGTGGACCGCGGAGAAGAATCGCGGAAAGAGCCCGTCGCGTGACATGGCGTACCAGATACGCGCTTGCCCGTACTGGAACACGAGCAGTGAGGAGATCATGCCCGTGAGTGCACCGATCACAATGATTGAACGTGACCAGCGGCTCGCCCCGAGTACCTTCAACGCGTAAGCCACTGGCGCTTCGGCAGCCTCGCCCGAAACGAAGGTCGTGTACTTCATCATGCCGAGCAACACGACCGAAACACCCACATACAAAACCGTGCAGACAATGAGCGACGCGATGATCCCGAAGGGCAAGTCCCGCTGCGGATTCTTGGACTCTTCTGCCGCGGTCGAAACCGAATCGAATCCGATGTAGGTGAAGAAGACAATGGCACCGCCCGTCACCACGCCGGCGAATCCCGAAGGCGCAAACGGCTTCCAGTTGGACGGATTGACCAGAGCCCCGCCCACCACCAGAAAGATCAGGATTGCCCCAATCTTGATCGCGACCATGATGTTGTTGGCTTCAGCCGATTCTTTAATCCCTCGGACCAACAGTACCGTCAGAATGAAAATGATCAGGAAGGCGGGAACGTTGAAGTACGCACCGGTCCAGTGTCCCGACTCCCACACAGGCGTCGACCATCTGTCAGGAAGATTCAGGCCAAATGACGCGAGTTGCGCCTTACAGTACGCGGAAAAGCCAATCGCTACGACAACATTGCTGACGACGTATTCCAAAATCAGGTCCCACCCGATGATCCACGCGAATATCTCGCCGAGCGTGGCATAGGAATACGTGTAGGCGCTGCCTGCGATCGGAATCATCGACGCGAGTTCCGCATAGCAAAGCCCGGCGAAGCTGCAGGCGATCGCCACCAGGAAAAACGAGATCGCAATCGATGGTCCGGCTGCCGGCCGTCCATGCATCAGAACACTCGCGGTTCCTCCGCCGCGCAAGAAGTTCACGATGATATCGAGAACTTGCGCGTGGAGGATCGAAGGTGCCTGGAAATACTCCCCGGCTGCGGCGGTTCCGGTCAGGATAAAAATCCCCGAGCCAATGACGGCGCCAATTCCCAGCGCAGTTAGCGACCAGGGTCCGAGGGTTTTCTGCAAGCGATGTCCGGGAGTTTCAGATTCGCTGATCAGCTTGTCGATGGACTTGCAACAGAGAAGCTGATTGTTGGAAGTGCGCACAACTTGTTTGGATGGGTGCTCGGACGTTGTCGGTTGTGACAAGAGGTTTGATTTCTCCTGGGACGGAGGAATTCGGCAGTAGCGCTCAGCGGGTGGATGCCCCACCCCTCGCGGTTTTCGAAGGGTGGGAATCCCAATTGCCGCCGCCTAACTGCCGACGTTCTTTCTACCGCTTCGCCTGGCCGCGGGCCAGCTTCTTGACCTTTGGCTTCTTCGATCCGCGTGGATACTCACGGGGCTTCAGCGGCTTGTCGGCCTTGCGTTTCTTGCGCGCGGCGCGTTTTACCTTCTTGCGTTCATCTCTGCTTAACTTTGTCGTATTCGCCATGAATGAATGTATTCGTCCTTTTTCTTTACAGATTGTCTTCCTTGCTTTGTGTCCTTACAACCCAAAATCTTCTCAGAACGGAGGGAAGCGGTCGCGCGAGCCCCAGCACTCGATATCGTCGCTCCAGAAAACCAGCCCGTCTTCATTCGTCTGCAGCATACGTGCGCCCTGCGCCACGGTGAATTCAACATAGGACCAAGTCGGCGAGTTCGGACCCCGCTCCTTGATCTCCTGGTTCACCAGCTTGTTCCAGGTGCGGCAATCGTTCGCGTTATGCGGATTCGGAGCGGTGTTCGGATTCTGCGGCTTCGCCGTATAGAAGTTGAAAATCTGCAAGCCTTCCGGTTCCAGGTCTCCATCCGAATTCATCACCTGCAGTTCAATTACGAACTGGTAAACATCTACAGCGCGACCCGTTCCTATCTCGGTATCATGGTGTAGTTCCAGCAACATCGGCGTTCCGTCGAGAATAGAAAAGAACTCATAGCTGGGCTGTTTCGGCGGTTCTTGCGCCTTTGCGAAGTTTTCGCCCGTAAGCGCGGGACGGCGTTCCTGTTTGACCTGCTTGATTTGCGCAGCTGCTGATGCTGCCAGCAGCGCCACAGACAGCACGATCCCGAATCTTTTCATTTCTTGCGGATCCCCTCTTTGTGACTGGTCTTCGGCGGAAGGACGATAGCGCCTACGCTCGCTCCAACTGCGCGTATTTCTCCACCAGCTTCTTTAAGCCGAAGCGTGGAAATTGTACCGTAATCTTGGCTTCTTCGCCTTCTCCCTCGCGCCGATACACCGTTCCCTCGCCGTATTTCGGATGCCGCACCTTCTGTCCTGGACGAAATCCCCGCTTGCCGGTTGGCTCCTCAACTGGCGGGGCTTTTGGAGCGCTGAATTTCTTCCCTCGGCTGGCAAAGAACTCGGCAATGTTCTCGATCGAGTTGTAAGCTTTCGCCGCGACAGTCTGTTTCGAGGCGCGAGTGTCTCTCCGGCTCGCATCGCCAGCGTGCCAGGCAGCGCTTTGATCTTCGTCCTCGTAGGAATAATGCCCGGAGTCGGAATAGCCCGTGGAGCGGCGGACGCCCTCATCGGTCCGGCGGAGTGCGGCTCCGCTACCCGGCCGCGTCCCCAACTCCTCAATCAGCGTCCCCGGAACTTCCTCCAGAAACCTCGACGGCACGCTCGCCTCAGGTAGATCGGTTCCATACCGCCGCCGATAAACCGCCCGCGTCAGGATCAGCTGATCCATCGCCCGCGTCATGCCGACATAACAAAGCCGGCGCTCTTCCTCGATGTCGTCGGGCACCAGCATCGTCCGCGAATGCGGAAACAATCCTTCTTCCAGCCCGCTTAGAAACACGAGAGGGAACTCCAATCCCTTGGCCGCGTGCAGGCTCATCAGCGTAATCTGTGCCCGCTCGTCGTAGTCATCGGCATCGGCGATCAAGGCGGCATGATCGAGGAACTGATCAAGCGTTTCGGCCCGGTCGCGGGAATCCATCGCGGCGTTCACCAATTCGCGCAAGTTCTCAATGCGCGAGTAGGCCTCAGGTGTGTCCTCTTCCTCGAGCAGCTTGATGTATCCCGTGCGGTCGATGAGAAATTTCAGAATGTCAGCCGTACTGACGGTAGGTACTGGAAATGAATCTGTAGCAGCATCCGCGGGGACTTCGGCGACCGGTTCCGCCGTGCTCTCAAATGTTGGCTCGGGTACTGCGATTTCCTCAGCGCTTTCCGATTCTGACGCCCCGAAGTCGAAGGAGAAATTCCCAAACTCCTCGGGATTGAACGCGGTCTCATCTTCTGCCTCAGCCGCCTCAGACGTGGGTGCGGCATCTTCTGGCGGCGTCTGTGAAGGCTCGCCAGCTGTACCTTCCAGTTGATCTGTAAACGTCCCGCCCAGCATCGCCCGTGCGTCCTCTATCAACTGCTGAAAACTCTTCAATGACGCCACCGCCCGCGGAGGCACCAACTGCTGCTTTACTGCCTCGCCAATCGCTCCCCAAAGAGATAATCCAGTTTGCAGCGCGAGTTGCTCGAGTGTGTCAATCGTCCCCTTCCCAATCCCGCGGGCCGGAGTATTGATCACACGCAGCAGCGAGATCGAATCATCCGGATTCTGGATGACTTTCAGGTACGAGATCATGTCTTTGATCTCGGCACGCTCGTAAAACGAAAATCCGCCGACCACGTGATACTTCAATCCGTAGCGGCGCATCGCCTCTTCAAACAACCGCGACTGCGAGTTCGTGCGATACAGCACAGCGGCCTTTGGCGTCTCGCCGCGCTCATTCGCCTCGCGCAGGTAGCGGGCGATCGAATCCGCGATAAACAGCGCCTCGTTTTCACCGTCGGCCGCTTCGTAGTACCCGATCTTCGCCCCGCCTTGCCGCGACGTCCAAAGATTCTTGCCTTTGCGCCGTACGTTATTCGCCACTACCGCTGAGGCTCCCTGCAAAATGTTCTGCGTCGAGCGATAGTTCTGCTCCAGCCGGATGATCTTCGCCTCGGGAAAGTCCTGCTCGAACTCCAGAATGTTGCGAATGTCAGCCCCGCGCCACGAATAGATCGACTGATCCTCGTCGCCCACGGCGCAGACGTTGTGCCGTTCTCCGGCCAGCATCCGCATCAACTCATATTGCGGACGATTCGTATCCTGATATTCGTCGATCAGCAGATACTGGAAGCGCTTGTTGTAGTATTCGCGCACCTGCGGCGCCGATTTCAGCAGCCGCACCGATTCGAGCAGCAAGTCATCAAAGTCGAGCGCATTCGACTTTCGTAATTCTTTCCGGTATTCCTCGTAGAGATGCGCGACCTTCTCCGTCTTCGGATCCCCCGATTGCAAATAAAGCTCCTGCGGATCGAGCATGTGGTTCTTCGCCCACGAGATGCGCCCCAGCACAGTGCGCGGCGTAAGTTGCTTGTCGTCGACGCCCAATCGCTTCATGATCGACTTCACGACCGATTGCTGATCGCCTTCATCGTAGATCACGAACTTCTTTGTGTGTCCGATGGGAGGCTGGCCTGGCACAGTCGACGGAATCCTCAGGGCCTCGATATCTCGCCGCAGCATCCGTACGCAGAAAGAATGGAATGTGGAGATGACCGGCTTGGCGATACTGAGGCTGCCGACCAGCTTCTCGACACGCTCGCCCATCTCCGCTGCCGCCTTGTTGGTGAACGTCATTGCCAGAATCGACTCAGGCATCACGCCTTTCTGCTCAATCAGATAGGCGATCCGGTAGGTAATGACACGTGTCTTCCCGCTGCCGGCGCCGGCCAGAATCAACACCGGTCCCTCGGTAGTCTCGACGGCCTCGCGCTGTTGCGGATTCAGTTGGTCTAGGAAGGACAAAACAGAATGCGGCTCCAATATTTAATTCTACACAAGCGGTTCCGGCCAGTACCTGCGCAGGTTTCAAGGTTTCAACGTTTCAAAGTTCTGCGGGCTGAATGTTGAACACGTATCGAAGGATTTTTCTCCTTAGTGGGCCAATTCTGAATGTTGAACGGGCGTTTTGTTTGAAACATTGAAACCTTGAAACTTTGAAACCTTGCTTCATCCCAAATTTCGCCCGCAAGCCGCGCCACCCACTCCGTTCTTTCCACGAAGTCGAAATGGACGGTGCGTCCACTCCTGAGTTACGCCGGTAACTCGGACCAATCCCCCTGAGAGATGGGCGCGCCGTCCGACCAACGAGTCGGTGTCGCAGTTTCGCTTGCAGTGCGCAACGCGGCAGTGAGCTTGAACCGGCAGCCAGTAAGGCTGTGAGGAACGCAGCCGCGGAGCGGCGAAAGAATGCAGCCCACCGCGTAAGCGGTGGGTGCCATCGCAGAAACAGGCGAAAGTCCCCGGAACGGGCGGAAGAAACGACACAGACTCACGAGAGGAGCCTCGTATGAGTCCGAAAGTTCTGGCCATCACAGTTCTGCTGTTCGTTGTCGGCTGCATTGTCCTCGATCAGAGCCCGGTGCGCGCGGGAGAAACCTCGCCCGCGCCGGGATACAAAGTTCTCGATCCCATCCGTCACGGCAATCTCACGGTCTTCCCGGTGGTCGCCGCGAAAACATATCCAACCTCCGAGTTCCTGACGCTCGACGAAGGTCTCCGCTCAGGCGAAGTCATCGTCACCGAAGCGGGCAGTGTTCAAGGGCTGATCCGCCGCCACGGCACGCCTCCTATCCACGACGGGGCGCAAGTCAACCGTCTTGTCCTGGTCAACAACTCCAAGCGCCCGCTGCTTCTTCTTGCCGGTGAGATTGTCTCCGGAGGCAAGCAGGATCGCGTCATTGGTAAAGACCGCATTGTGCCTGCGGAAAGCGATCCCATCGACCTCAGTGTATTTTGCGTCGAGCATGGACGCTGGGTCGCCAGCAGCGAGCACTTCGGCGCCTCTGAAGCCATGTACGGCAAAGCTGTAGGAGCGCCCGTCCCGAATGCGCCGCCTCCGATGGCGCTGATGGTGCAACCTTCGGTTCGCGCCAGAGCGATGGCCGACAAGAATCAACAGGAAGTCTGGGACGAAGTGAGCAAGCAGAAGGCCGCCATGACTGCTGGGGTTGCCCCGTCGGCTCCCGCTGCTTCCAGGGCTGAGATCATGGGCGTCACTTCTTATGCGAAAGTCAATGAAAATGAGGACGTCCGCAAGTATGTCGATTCTGTAGCCAAGCCGATGGAACAAAGCTATCAAAGCCTGATCCACCAACTCCGCGATCGAAACGCCGTCGGCGTAGTCGTCGCGGTCAACGGACGCATCATCTGGGCCGACATCTTCGCCAGCACCGACCTGCTCTCCAAATACTGGCCGAAACTCGTGCGCTCCTACGCGTCAGAAGCTGTTGTCACGCGCGCCAAAGAGATGGAGGCCACCACGAAACAGGCCGACGCATTCCTGGCTGACATGGAAGGCCGTAGAGAGTTGATCGAGAGTGAGCCGGGAATCTATCGCCACACGGAAATCACCGGCGACAACTTCAAAGCCTTTTCGCTGACGTCACTTCTACCGAAGACCGGCTTCGAGCTGCACGTAGCGAAGATGGCGGAATGATCGACGCTGCTTCTCTGATGTAGGGAGATGAACGCGTGACCATAGTGAAGATGGCGATCGTCGTGGACGGGAAGGGCCGTGGAAGAGCGGCCCTTCAAGGGCCGCGTTAAGTCGTGAAATTTAACGCGGGGCTTTAGCCCAAGAGGGGTTATTCGCTCCGAGACGCATACCACTGGCGCCACGCGCTCGCATCGTTCGGCAGCCTCTGATGCGTAATATCGCTCAACGCATGGAATGCCCAAGCATGCGTCTGAGCATCCAGGGAAGGATCGTCGCTGTACTCAATCAATCGGGGAGTCGCCGCCGCCCGCTGCTCCGGAGTGAATAGCCCTGACGACGCCACTCCGCACGCCGCCCGCTCTCGCACAATGGGCGACGCGTCATCATGCATCGTCTTCAGCAGGCTTTCCATCGCACTATCCGAGCCCGATAAAGCTAAAGCCTCCACCGCCCAGCGGCGCGAATCAATATCTGCGTCCGCGAGATGACTGGTGAGCACCGGAACCACCTGCTCGGTCTCGACTCCGCGGTTGGCCATCAAGCCAAGCGCCCACAGTGCCCAAATCTTCTGCGCATGATCTGGAGAGTCCGCGATCTTCAGCAGATACTCGAGGCTTTGTGAATTCTTCGACAATCCGTAGGCTGCGAGTTCCACCTCTACTCCCGACTCGCGCACCCGCATGTCGTCGGAATTCAGTGCTGCCGTCGCCAGATTCGCAATCTGCGAGTTCCACCGAACCTTGCCGTGCCATTCATTCACGTGCGACGATATCTGCTCCACAGCTCCTGGAGTGTGTCCCACAGCCTGTTCGAGCAGACTTTCCGCCTGTTTTTGTTCCTTCATCTCAGCAAGCTGACCGGCGCGAACTGGTGTGCTCGCTTTGTAGCTGGCTCTCGATGCGCCCACTTCTCGGTGAGACTTGCTGATCCTTCCCGCCACGATCGCCGCAACCATCCCGATCGCTACGGCCAGCAACTGAATGGTGCGAGGTGGGGTCGTTCTAGTTGCAGACTGACTCGGTTGAGAACCGAAGTCCACAACATCCGATCCCGAGCCCAGAGTCCCATAATCCGGAGTCGGCTGGAGACGTGGATCAAGTCCGCCATTCACCTGCGGATCTTTCTCCGGCTGGAATAGTGGAGCGACACCCATGTAAAGAAGTCTAGGAGGAGCAGTGAAATAGGGTAAAGTTACTTTCGGACTGAACCCCGCGTTCGGTTCGATAAGTGACCGCGGCGCGTTTTGGGAAGGGGCCCCCCGATCCGTCGCGGAGCGCAGCAAATCATCAGGAGGAAGTCATGTCCATAAAGTTCAAGTGGCTGGTCGCCGCTATCAGTGTGTCCCTGACGGCAGGAGCTCTTGCCGCCGCTGGTCCGGGATACCATGTCGTCACAACTTACAAACTGGGCGGGGAAGGCGGCTGGGACTATCTCACCGCCGACGCCGCCGCACGCCGTCTCTACATCTCTCGCGGCACGCACGTTATCGTGCTCGATCTCGATTCGGGCAAGAACGTCGGTGACATTCCCGACACACCGGGCGTTCACGGCATTGCGCTCGCTCCCGACCTCGGCAGGGGTTTTACGAGTAACGGGCGTGAAGGCACGGTCAGTATCTTCGATATCAAAACCTTGGCATCCGCCGGCGAGAAGGTTAAAGTTGGCGAGAATCCCGATGCGATCCTCTACGATCCGGCCACCAAACGTGTTTTCACCTTCAACGGACGCAGCCAGGATTCCACAGCGATTGACGCCAGCACTGGAAAAGTTCTCGGCACCATCAAGCTCGATGGCAAACCCGAATTCGCTGCCAGCGACGCCAAAGGAATGATCTTCGTCAACATCGAAGACAAGAGCGAACTGGTTGCCATCGATCCCAACAAGCTCGAAATAAAATCGAAATGGCCACTCGCTCCCTGCACCGAGCCCAGCGGTCTCGCGATTGATCGGAAGAACCGGCGCCTCTTCGTCGGCTGCGATAACAAGATGATGGCGGTAGTCGATGCTGATACTGGCAAAGTCCTCGCCACCCCTGCGATCGGAGAAGGTGTCGATGCAACTGCCTTCGATGAAGGGAGCGGCTTGGCCTTCGCTTCGTGCGGGCAGGACGCAGTTCTCACGGTCGTCAAGCAAGACGCACCGGACAAATACAGCGTCGCCGAAAATGTCACCACCAAGAAGGGAGCGCGGACCCTAGCGCTCGACACGAAAACGCACAACGTCTACGTTGTGACCGCAGACTTCGGACCGCGCCCAGCGCCTACAGCCGACAATCCGCACCCACGCCCGCCCATCCTCCCAGACAGCTTCGTAGTGTTGGTTGTCGGAAAGTAATCAAAATCGGGGTTGCCCACCCTACGCGATTTTCGTAGGGTGGGGGACTCCACGCGCAGAAGCACAACCAATTACAATATTCCGGCCACTAAGTAACGCGACGTCGAGTGTTAAGAATGCATAGAGCTGCAAATCACAGTTCGGAACTGTGATCAAAATTTCATAGCGAAATCATGACCATGAGAGTGCGCAAAGCAGTCTTCCCCGCCGCCGGACTGGGCACCCGATTCCTGCCCGCCACCAAGGCCCAACCCAAAGAAATGCTGCCGCTGGTCGACAAGCCCATCATTCAATACGGTGTGGAAGAGGCCATGGCCTCCGGCTGTGATCAGATCCTCATCATCACAGGACGCGGCAAGCAAGCGATCGAAGATCACTTCGATGTCAGCTATGAACTCGAGAAGATGCTCGAGGAGCGCGGCAAGAACGATCTGCTCAAGATCGTCCGCTCCATTTCCGACATGATTTACGTCGGTTATGTCCGCCAGAAAGAAGCCCTCGGGCTTGGACATGCCGTCCTCATGGCGCGTGAACTCGTCGGACACGAACCTTTCGCTGTTCTGCTCGCAGACGACGTCATCGACGCCCCCGTACCTGCCCTCAAGCAGATGGCGAATGTCTTCAACGAAAAACAA
Organism: Candidatus Sulfotelmatobacter sp.; assembly: GCA_035264195.1. GTDB lineage: Bacteria > Acidobacteriota > Terriglobia > Terriglobales > Acidobacteriaceae > Sulfotelmatobacter. The sequence continues at coordinate 42,731 of DATFQQ010000451.1, forward strand.
TGTAGCGTGATCGCCGCCCAAGTGGTGGAAGGCCGCATGATTTCCTCCTACGGCGTCTTCGACGCGCAACCCGCTAACGGATACAACGGACGCCTCTTCGAAATCCGCAATATGGTCGAGAAGCCGAAGTTCGAAGAAGCTCCTTCTAACCTGGCTGTCATCGGCCGCTACATTCTCACGCCCGCCATCTTCGATTGCCTTGCCAAGATTTCAGCCGGAGCTGGCGGTGAACTGCAACTCACCGACGGCATGCGCATGCTCCTGAAGCAGGAAAAAATGTACGCCTACGTCTATGAAGGCAACCGCTATGACACTGGCGACAAGCTCGGCTTCCTGAAAGCCACAGTCGAATTCGCGCTCAAACGCCCCGACCTGGGCGGCCCGTTCCGCGAGTACCTCAAGGGACTCAATCTGAGTTGATTCGTCGACTGGGCAATATGTTCGGTGTATCACGCGTCGATGTGGCGGGGAAGAGCAGATTCCTCCCCTTCGGGGTCGGAATGACAAATCCTTGGCTAGGGATTGTGCTTCCTCGACGTCATGCCGCGGACCACACACTAGCAATGATTGATGCCCACTTCTCGCGCCGTATATGCGCGATAAGTGAAGATTGTCGATGGATAGAAAACGGAGCGTGGTTAGAAAGGCTGCCCACCCTTCACGATTCTCGAAGGGTGAGAATTCGCCACAGGTTTCCTTCGTGTACCTTAGTGTCCTTGGTGGTTTAAGGGTTTACGCTCCTTTTAGTTTCTTCGACTTCTCCTCAACTCCCCGAGCCAGCTTCTCCTTGTGGGCATGCATCCTCTTGGCAATGCCGTCATCTGCAAGTGCAATCATTTGCGCGGCCAAAATGCCGGCATTCGTTGCCCCCGGCTTCCCAATCGCTACGGTAGCCACCGGAATTCCCGCCGGCATCTGCACCGTCGAGAGCAGGGAATCCATCCCGTTGAGCGACGTCGAAGGAATCGGCACTCCAATCACGGGCAGAATCGTATGCGCCGCAATCACGCCGGCCAGATGCGCCGCTCCGCCCGCTCCAGCGATGATGACCTTTATCCCACGCTCTGCCGCTTTCTTCGCGAAATCCGCCGACCGGTCCGGCGACCGATGTGCCGACGTTACGTCGAGCTCATAAGCGATCCCAAAATCATCGAGAGCCTTCCCGGCCTCGCGCATGATCTCCAGATCCGAATCACTCCCCATCACAATCGAAACCTGTGGCTTACTCATCAGTTCTCCTTAAAAAGTCTTCTTTTGGATTGTCATCCTGAGCGGAGGTTTGCTCGCGAAGCGAAGCAAACCGCAGTCGAAGGATCCCTACCGTATTCCCTATGTCACGAACCTTGTCATTCCGAACCGCGAAGCGGGGAGGAATCTGCTTGTCCCGTCCACGTCATGACTGCCCAAAGCGAATTGAGTTTCAGCCTCACTTCTTCAGCGCCCGCGCCGCGATATCTTTCCGATAATGTGCCCCTGCAAATGTAATCTTCGCGCAGGCCTCATACACGCGTTCCACAGCCGCATCCAAATCCCGAGCGCGAGCTGTCACTCCAAGTACGCGCCCGCCTGCAGTGTAATAGATTCCGTCACGCTTCGACGTCCCAGCATGAAATACCTTGACACCCTCCAGGGTCGCGGCCTCCTCGATTCCATCAATCCGTTTCCCTTGTTCAAACGTGCCCGGGTATCCTCCCGAGGCCATCACCACACACACCGACGGATCCCGCGACCACTTGAAATCGCCTTCACTGACGCGTCCCTCGATCGAAGCTTCGATCGCCTCGAGCAAATCGCTTTCCAGCCGCATCAGGATCGGCTGGGTCTCGGGGTCGCCGAACCGGCAGTTGAATTCGAGTACCATTGGTCCGCGGGCGGTCATCATTAGCCCGCAATACAGCACGCCTTTGAACTCCGTGCCCTCAGCCTTCATCCCGGCGACTACTGGCCGCGCAATATGATTCACCAGCCAGTCGCGCATCCGATCGTCGACAAGATCGGCGGTCGAATACGCACCCATACCGCCGGTATTCGGGCCGGTATCGCCGTCGCCGACGCGCTTATGATCCTGCGCTGCCACCAGTGGCGCCACGCGCTCCCCGTCGCTGAACACCAGAAACGAGAGTTCGTCCCCCTTCAAGCACTCCTCCAGCACAACCCGCGCACCGGCATCGCCCAGCATTTTGCCGCTGAGCATCTCCGCCGCAACGCTGGCCGCTTCTTCCTTGCTCTTGGCGATCACAACTCCCTTGCCCGCAGCGAGTCCATCGGCTTTCACCACTACTGGCGTGTGGAAGTGGCTCAGAGCCGAACGCACCTGCTCGATCGAGTCGCAAATCGCAAAGTGCGCTGTCGGGATGTGGTGCCGCTGTAGAAACTGCTTGGCGAAACTCTTGCTCGATTCCAGCCGTGCTGCAGCCTGGGTTGGGCCAAACACCCGCCACCCACGCCGAATGAACTCGTCAACAACTCCGAGCGTCAGAGGCAACTCTGGACCAACCACCGTCAGATCCGGTTTCAGGCGCGTCGCCAGGGCGATAATCGCATCGATGTTTTTCAAATCGGCGGTCAGACATTCAGCATCGTCGGCGATTCCGCCATTGCCCGGCGCACAATAGAGCTTCGAAATCTGCGGACTCTGTCGCAGCTTCCATACCAGCGCGTGCTCGCGCCCACCGCTACCTAGGACAAGAACTTTCATAGCCAGAGGGAATCAGGTTAGAAGTTCAAGCGGAATGCTGTCAAACGCTGACAAAGAAAACTTTTTGGGTCGGACCTCTTGCCCGCAGAAAGGGCGTCACATTTAACGAGGCCGCCCTTGAGAATAGATTTCGGCCTGAGGAGGGAATCCGAGGTGTGAGCTGGCCATGATTGCGAGCATCAAGGCCACGGCGATCTGGACTCAAGCCCAGTCGCCGATGCTGCTACAAGAGCTTGTAACGCAGTTGTAACCGGAACTGTATACGCTCAGATGTGTCGAGAGTCGGCTTTTGAATGCGCATTTCGATCTATATTAACTATAATTAATAAACAGAAGAATGCTATAGTTAACGCACGCGGTAACTTGGGGCCTTTTCAATCGTCTTTTAAGTAACTTCCGTGACGACAATTACGCAAGGGCTGCCACCCGCAACAGAGTGGAGGTTCTTTTGCTGTTACGGTAGCCGCATGGAAGTAAAGTTGAAATTCATCTTCGATATCGCAAACGGCTTTGTTCCCCGCCCGCGCCGGGTCTGCATTATCCTTGCCTCGATCCTCACTCTCGGCAGCTTCTCTTTTGCTCAGCAACCGGACGCAACACCTCTTCCGCAGCCATCTACCCAATCGGCGACGCCAATGATTACTCCTGCCGACCCTCCGGCCGACCGGGCTCCACAGTCGATGTTTCCTCGCATGAAGAACACGCACTACTGGCTCACCGGACAGGCCAATCTGATCTTCCAGACGCATCCTGAGTTCCCCGCTCCCTACAGCGGCCCGCATAGTCTACTGCCGCACTACGAAAAAGCTACTTCGCGGCTGTTGACCCTCTACACCGGCTACCGGCCTAATAACTCTGATGAATTCCTGTTAGACGTCGAAGAAGCCGGCGGGGCCGCTCTATCCTTAGGTTTTGGCCTCGCGGGAAATACCGACCTCGACATCGTCCGCAATCCGCTGCTCGGCAAGGCGCCATATCTCGGACGCGGCATGTACCACCACATCTTTCCTCTCAGCAAAGACCGGGTCGAAAACCAGCGCAGTTTCCTCTCTTTGTTTGACGAACTGCCCCGGCGTCGCCTCGAATTTCGCATCGGTAAATTCAGCATGCCCGATTTCTTCGATATCAACTCCATCGGCGGTGACACTCATTTCCAATTCATCAACTGGACGACCGACAACAATGGCGCTTGGGACTACGCCGCCGACACGCGCGGCTATACCGTTGGAGTCTTGCTGGATTTCGAGGACCGCAATTGGGGATTCCGTTTCGCCGAAGGTCTGATGCCCAAAGTAGCCAACGGCATCGATCTCGTGTGGAGACCGTGGCAGGTTCACGCTGAGAATTTTGAGTACGAACTGCGGAAAGGCTTGCTGCCGAAGAAGGCGGGAGTCATTCGTTTGCTCGCCTACACCAATGCAGCGAACATGGGTATCTACCGCGATCAGATCATCAAGGCGGCGCAGGCCGGAACGGCTCCCAATATCACCGACCACCCCTGGAGCATCACGCGGAAATACGGGTTCGGCGCCAATCTCGAGCAGAATCTAAACCGTTATCTGACAGCCTTTGCGCGAGCAGGCTGGAACGACGGACGCACCGAATCATTTGCCTACACCGAAGTGGATCAGACGGCTGCGGCAGGCCTTGGAGTGAATGGCGACTGCTGGCATCGCGCCCAGGACCGCGCCGGAGTAGCGTTTGTCACGAACGGTATCAAGAAGGACCACCAGAACTATCTGAACGCCGGCGGCCTCGGATTCCTTCTCGGCGACGGACGCCTGAACTACGGCCGCGAAGATATTTTTGAAACGTTCTACACCGTTCACGTCTGGCGCGGAATTTATCTCGCTCCCGGCGTGCAACACATCAACAATCCTGGATACAACCGCGACCGCGGCCCAGTCACGGTCCCATCATTCCGCGCCCACGTCGAGTTCTGAAAACAGTGGCTGGTAGTTTAGCTTTTGACTGCCAACTGCCAACTATCCCGCCCTCTTCGGCACCATTTCTCCATAAAACTGCTGAATCAGCCCATAGCACTCGCACGCCGAGCTTTCCAGCCTCTTTCGATTCAGAACCTTTACGGCGCCGTGCGTATATTCGATGATTTTCTTCTTGCGCAACTCACCCGCCGCCAGGCTCACGCTCGGACGATCCGTGCCCAGCATCATCGCTAGAAAATCATGCGTGATTCGCAGGAGGCCCGATCCAACCCGGTCTTGCGTGAGCAGCAGCCAGCGAGCCAACCGCTTGTCCAAATCGTGCAGCCGGTTGCAGCCCGCGGTCTGCGCAACCTGCATTCCGTGGACCGCAGCGTAGCGGTTCATGGCCGACTGCAGTTGCGGACTTGTCTTCAGCGCCACTTCCAATTCTTCAACCGGCAACTGGAAGCCGTCTCCGCTCACCTGCATCACCGCCTGATGAGGGGTTCTTCGCAGCCCGGCCGCCGCAGGAATCGGCGTGAATCCCTCGTTGCCGACGACTCCGACCTCCACGCTTTCTCCGTCATTGGTTTTGAAGACCAGAGAAGTCATGCCGGAGTTGAGAAAGTACGCGAACTCGAGTTTCTGCTTTGGTTCCTGAAGCACGGTACGCGTCGGCAGGTCAACAAATTGCAGCCCCGGACGAATGCGCGCAAATTCCTCATCTGGAATCACGAGTAGAATTACATTGGATACAGGCTTGCCCTCAGGATTTGTACGTTCGCCGGGATGCACGCTTTCGGCCCCGTTGACGGAAACAACTGGATTCATCTTGCCCAAGTGGCCTCCGAATTTCTCGAAATATGGATCAATTCCGTCGTTAAGATGCCATTCTTAGCCTTGAGTGCCAACGCAGATTTGCCGTATCTGCCACGTGATGAATCACCTGCCCCCTACAGTGTTCTCCTGATAACGCTCGGCTCTGTCCCAGCGTTTAATTCGTAGGGCATCACACAATCGCAAAGAAGCGCGCCGCGGGCGAGGTGTGAACGCTTTACCGGGGCCACTCATGCCGACGCGCATCCTTATTGCCGATGACAATCCGCTTTTCAGAACCGCTCTGAGACACGTCCTGGAAGCGTCGGATTCGTGGGAAATCATCGAAACCCATGATGGCCAGGAAGCCGTCACCACGGCCGTGGAGACTCGCCCCGACCTGATCATTCTCGATCTTGCCATGCCGGTGAAGGATGGGCTCGCCGCGGCACGTGAGATTTCCAAGCTCCTGCCTGAAACTCCCATCCTGATGTGTACCCTGCACGCCTCTCCGCCAGTTGAGTTGGAGGCTCGAAAGTCTGGAATTCGTCAGCTCGTCTCGAAGTCAGAAAGCGTTGAGATCGTCGCCGCGATTCGGCAGTTGATTGCCAAAACTCCTGGCTGGGAGTCGAGCGTCGTAACTGCGTTACCGAACATCGCTCTTCCCGCATCCGAGACAATTACCGTGCTCCCACCGGCTCAAGTCCAAAAGGGCACCTCGCCGGCGGACTCCATTACCCCGGGTGCGATCGATCCAGCTCCGGAAAAGGCTGCGTCTTAGGGAAACGCTGCCGGTCAAATTCCCATCAAGTCGTTGAGTTCCGCGGTGGTCGCAACTCGTTCAACAAAAGAGAATTGGCCTGCGTCTTTCACCTCGCGGATGGCAGAAAGCAAACCGCTCATGGCGGCGCGGTAGAGGGATGTTGCAAGGCTGATGCGTCGAACTCCAGCCCGTGCCAGGTCGGGTACGGAGAAAGATTTCCCTTTAATTCCCACCATGAAGTTGAACGGCTTCGTGATTGCTGAGCACACCGAGCGTACGGCCAAAAGATCAGGTAAGCCCGGGGCGAACAGCACATCAGCTCCAGCTTTTTCAAAAGCCTGCAGCCGTTGAATCGTCTGATCCAGACTTGCGTCGGGGTACAGGAAATTGTGCGCCCGAGCGGTCAACATGAAAGGAAATGGAAGAGAATGAGCGGCCTCCACGGCGGCAGCAATGCGCTCAACCGCTAGCGAGAAATCATAAAGTGGGAGATCCTGTCTGCCGGTCGAATCTTCGATCGTGCATCCGACAAGCCCTACCTCCGCTGCCCGCTTTACCGTCTCCGCCACGACCTCAGGCGCTTCGCCAAACCCTTTCTCCAAGTCGGCCGATACGGGAAGATCGGTTGCCTCGATGATGGTGCGGGCGTGCTCAAGGGCCTGGTCGAGCGTGAGTCCCCCGTCTCTGCGCCCAAGAATGGCCGCAGAAGCTGCACTGGAAGTCGCAAGGGCTTGAAATCCCGTTCCGGCGAGGAGCCGCGCCGAAGCGGAGTCCCACGGGTTGGGAATGATAAAAACTTCGGAACCTTCGTGAAGTGCGCGAAACCGAACTGCCTTTTCTTCCTGACTGAGGCTCATGATTGTCCAGTCATTAGACAGTCAACGAGCCAGAAAGTAGCCAAATTATTGCCGGTGTTGAAGGGCGGTAATAAGCAAACCAACTTCAGAAGGGTTTGGCAGTTAAAACAACCGCACGGCCTTCGCCCGCTGGACTGCCGGAATCTGTCTGAGCTTGGTCAGCACGGCGTCGGCCACATTGCCGTCGATATGAACCACCGCGATCGCTTCCCGTGGTTGGCCTGAATCCTTCTCGACGTTACGTCGTCCCAACGAAAAATCGGCGATATTGATCGACTCTTCGCCCAAGATCGTTCCCACTTTCCCGATCACTCCGGGAACGTCGCGATTTCGTAAGTAGATTAGATTCCGCTCTAGCGGGGCTTCAACATCAATGCCATCTATGTGCAAGAGCCGCGGAGCGTCGCCATGCAGCACCGCACCCTTTACCATGTGTTCTTCGGTCGCGGTCTTGAGAAAAATCGAGAGCACGCTGCCCGCTCCACCAGTCGACGCTTTTTCCTTGTGCGATTCCATCACCCGCAGCCCGCGGTCTTGCGCGATGGTCGCCGCGTTGACCAGGTTTGCCTTCTCCTCCAGCGCCTGGTTCAAAATTCCCTTGATCGCGCCGTTTCGAATGAGCTCCGTCTTCCACTCAGCGATGTGCCCGCTGTAGCGGATGGCGATTTCTTCCAGCGATCCTTCCGACACCTGTGCCAGGAATGCACCCATTCTTTCCGCGAGGACGATGTAGGGTTGTATCGCGGCGTACTCCTCGGCCGAAACGGACGGCACATTCACCGCATTCTGAATCACTCCGTGCTTCAGGTATTCCTTCACCTGCTGCGCTATCTGGATTCCGACTGCTTCCTGCGCCTCATGTGTCGATCCGCCGACGTGCGGCGTCAGGACGACATTTTCCAGCGCAAGCAGTGGCGAATTTTTCGGAGGCTCCTCGGCAAATACATCAATCGCCGCTGCCGCGACATAACCCTGCTTCAACGCTTCAGCCAGATCCGCTTCAATCACCAACTCGCCGCGAGCACAATTCACCAATCGAACGCCCCTTTTCATCTTCGCGATCGAGTTCTTGTTGATCATGCCCGCCGTCTGTGGCGTGAGTCCGACATGCAGAGTGATATAGTCGGCTGCGGAGTATATATCTTCCAACCCCACCAGCTTGATCCCCTGCTCCTTCGCCACGGTGACGGAAACAAAGGGATCGTGTGCCACCAGTTCCATCCCAAATGCCCGCGCCCTCCGCGCGACTTCCATACCGATTCGGCCGAGCCCGACGATCCCCAAGGTCTTGCCTCGTAGTTCGGTGCCTTGCAGAGATTTCTTCTCCCACTTTCCCCCATGCATCAGAGCGTCAGCGCGGCACAAGTGCCGCGCCATTGCCAGCATCATTCCCAAGGTCTGCTCGGCCACCGCCACAGCATTCGCGCCCGGCGTATTCATCACCGCGATGCCCTTATGCGTAGCAGCTTCGAGATCGATGTTGTCCACGCCTACGCCGGCGCGCCCGATCACACGCAATTTCTTGGCGTGCGCCAGCAGTTTCGCGTCTGCCTGCACCGCTGAGCGCACGATCAATGCGTCCGCCGACTCGAGATGCTCGGCTAGCTTGCCGTCCAATTGGTCGGCGGTCAGCACCGACCAGCCCGGCTCCTGCAACTGTGCCACCGCCGAGGCCGAAACCTTCTCCGCAACAATGATTTTCACGCCTGGATTCCCTCTAACCCTCTCAATTTATTAAGCCAAATCGAATCGACAATCAATTGACGGGGACCTGACACCAGCCTGACACATGGTCTGCCGCTGCTCTCTAGACTCTCTTCCACTGGGCCCGTCCCTTGGGAGAACATCATGAAAACACTCAAAACAGTTGTGCTCGTAAGCTTGATCGCCACCGCTTCGGCATGCGGCTATGGCTCGAAAAATTACAACACCACGCCGACGCCTGGAGTTATGCCTGCCATCAGTCAGCTCAGCCCGGGCAGCACAACCGCCGGAGGCGCAGCGTTCACGTTAACCGTCAACGGCAGCAACTTTGGAAGCAAGTCCATCGTGAACTGGAACGGCGTCGCGCAGACTGCCAGCACAACCTTCGTTACCAATAATCAGCTGATGGTTGCGATCCCAGCCTCGATGATCGCGAATCCTGGCAAAGCTCAGATCACCGTAACCAACCCGGCCACCGCAGGCACCGGAATGTACGGAACTGGTGCCACCTTGGCTGAAACCTCAACGCCGACGACCTTCACGATCAACTGAAAACGAACCGGGGCTCAGGCGTTTGCCAATTCCTTCTTTTCGGATACGGTGCGGGCATACACCTGCTGTGCCGCCCGCACTGCGGCGCCATATTCCACACTCTTGTCGGTCACTCGTGCCAGCACATGTTCAAGTGCGCCTAAAATTCCGACAGTGTCAAGATAATCGTAATAGCCGATGTGCGCGATGCGGAACAGTTGGCCCTTCATTTCACCCTGACCGTTGGCTACGACGGCATCGAATGATTCACGGAACTCCTTCACAATCTTGCCGGAGTCGAGCCCCTCAGGAGCAGTAATCGCCGTAAGAGCCGCCGCGGGACTTGAAGCATACAGCTTGAGTCCCAAAGCCTCTGCACCCGCCCGAGTCATCTCCGCGCAGAGTTCGGCGTTGTTGACGAGTTCCTCGCGGCCCTTGGCCAGGTCGCCGCCGCCCATGTCACGCACAAACTCCAGAGCCGCTCCCAAGGCGGCGAACAAAGAGGTCGCCGGCGTATACGCTGTCTCGCCCTTTGCCGCCGACTTCCGCTCTTTGCGCAGATCGAAGTAGTACCGGGGAGAAGTCGTCGAATCCATCCGCTTCCATGCGCGCTCACTCACTGCGCAATAGCCCAGCCCCGGCGGCATCATCAAAGCTTTCTGCGATCCGCCAATGATCACATCGATGCCCCAGCCATCGACATCCAGATGAGTCGTGCCCAAACCAGTGATCGCATCTACAACAAGCAGGGTGTCGTCTCCCTGCGCCCGCACGATCTTTGCGATGCCTTGCACATCGTGCCGTGCGCCGGTCGAACTTTCAGTTGCCTGGAGGTAGACGGCGCGCACATCCGGCGTCACCCGCGCGCGAATCTCATCTAGGGAAAACGTCTCGCCATAAGGACGGCTCAGGACATCGACATTGCAGCCAAACGCCTTTGCCAACCCAGTCCAGCGCTCTCCAAATTTTCCGGCCGTCAGCACCAAAACTTTGTCGCCCGGTGACGTGAGATTCGAGACCGAGGCCTCCATGACACCCGTGCCCGACGAAGCGAGCACCAGGACATCGTTCTTTGTTCCAATGAATTCCTTCATGTCAGCCAGAACGCGCTGGAAAAGTGCTCGGAAGTCAGCTGTACGATGATGCGCGGTGAACGCAGCCATGGCCGTCTGCGCCGCAGGCAGCAGCGGCGTCGGCCCCGGAGTAAAAAGACGGTTCTTATGCAACATAGAGGAGTCCTTATGTGTAGGAGTAGCCCTCTAGTTTACCGGAAAGCGCACTCCAAGATGGCTGCCAAGTCCATCACGCCGTCAAATCTGACCGTGGAAGAGCGGCGCTTTTAGCGCCGAGCTGAAAACATCGAACTGGACGAGGGCTTTGGCCCCCTGCAGGCACCATCTATAATCCCCACATGCCTCTAGTCGATCAGATTCAAAAAGACATCGTCACCGCGATGAAGGCGAAGGACGAAGCCCGTCTCTCGTGCTTGCGCATGGTCAAGAGCGCCCTCCAACTGAAGACCGTAGAGAAGATGAGCCCACTCGACGACAGAGAGTCACAGGCCGTCCTGAACACGCTGATCAAGCAGCGCAAAGATTCCATCGAGCAATTCACCAAAGGCGGACGCCAGGAAATGGCCGACAAAGAAGCCGCCGAGATCACGGTGATTGAAGGCTATCTGCCGAAAGCAGCCAGCGAAGCCGACATCGCCGCGGGGGTGAAAGCGACGATCGCCGAAATGGGTTCGCCCGCGATGAAGGATATGGGCACGGTGATGAAGAACGCGATGGCCAAGTTCGCGGCAGCGGGCATGCGCGTCGACGGGAAAGTGGTTAGCGAATTGGTGAAGAAAGAATTGGCAGGAAAATAATGTGGAATGGCGGCCTCGTCCGCCGGATGATGTGGGGATAGCCGCCTTCGGCTATCCCCGAGCGGAGCTCGACAGCATTATCTACTTCGTTGCATCTCCCGGTACGCCTCGCTCTTAGAAATCCCGCGCTCCTTTGCGACGCGTTTTAGCGCGGCTTTCTCATCGATATTCTCCGTTGTCATGATCTGCTCGGTCCTCTGCCTCACACTCGGA
>DATFQQ010000452.1:0-5495 GCA_035264195.1 Candidatus Sulfotelmatobacter sp.
GGCTCATGGGCTTTGGGATCGCTTCCCGCCTTCGGCGCGAGCACCAAGCCCCCGAACCTCCCGAGTTCATCGCCGGAACCCTTCCTTACATGGCTCCTGAACAAACCGGGCGAATGAATCGATCGATCGACTCGCGAAGCGACCTCTATACCCTCGGCGTCACGCTCTATGAGATGCTGACCGGTAAGTTGCCTTTTACAGCCGCTGATCCTATCGAATGGGTACATAGCCACATCGCAAAGCGTCCGGTGCCGCCTCACGAACGAGTGAAGAGTGTGCCGGCCTGTGTCTCTGCGATCGTGATGAAACTGCTCGCCAAGACTCCCGAGGAACGCTACCAGACTGCGTTCGGTGTGGAGAGTGATCTTAGGCGCTGCCTCACTGAGTGGGAAGCGCACGGGTTTATCGTGGATTTCTCACTAGGCCAACACGACGCTCCAGATCGTCTGCTAATCCCTGAGAAATTGTATGGGAGGGCGCGCGAGATTGAGACCCTACTTACTGCGTTCGATCGTGTGGTAGCCGGCGGTAGGCCGGAGTTGGTGCTGGTTTCCGGCTATTCCGGAATCGGCAAATCCGCCGTCGTCAATGAGCTGCACAAACCACTGGTTCCTCCGCGTGGCCTGTTTGCATCGGGCAAGTTCGATCAATACAAGCGCGATATTCCTTATGCCACGCTCGCGCAGGCCTTTCAGAGCCTTACCCGCACACTCCTGAGTAAGAGCGAAGAGGAGTTGAGCAAGTGGCGCAATGCCCTTCATGAAGCGCTAGATCCGAACGGACAACTGATGGTGGGTCTGGTCCCGGAATTGAAGGCCATTATTGGAGAGCAGCCACCGGTTCCTGAACTTCCCCAACGGGAGGCCCAGGCCCGGTTCCACCTGGTATTTCGTCGGTTTATCAATGTGTTCGCGCGGCCGGAACATCCACTGGCCGTGTTTCTCGACGATTTGCAATGGCTCGACTCGGCAACGTTGGATCTGATGGAGTATCTACTAACGCAGCCGGACGTGAGACATTTGCTGCTGATTGGCGCCTATCGCGACAATGAAGTGGACCCCGCACATCCGCTGGTACGCAAGCTGCAAGCCATGCGCCAGGCCGGAGCATTGCTGCAGGACATCGTGCTTGCACCTCTAACTCGTCAAGACCTGGAGCAGTTGATTGCGGATTCTCTTCATTGTGAACTGGGGTACGCTGGCACGCTCGCAGAATTGGTCCATAACAAAACGACCGGTAATCCATTTTTCGCGATCCAATTCATTTCTGCACTTTTTGAAGAGTCCTTGCTCACCTTTGATCATTTCGAAGGGCGATGGTCTTGGGATCTGAATCGCATTCACGCCAAAGGGTATGCCAACAATGTGGTAGACCTCGTGGTCAGGAAGTTAAGCCGCCTGGTCCCTAAGACCCAGAACGCATTGCAGCAGCTAGCCTGCTTGGGCAACAGCGCAGAGTTTACGATGCTACGCGTGGTTTACCAGGACTCAATAGAGGAAATGCATGCCCAACTTGCGGAAGCGGTCGAGGCGGGTTTTATCTTGCGCTCAAAAGACTCGTATCACTTCCTGCATGATCGTGTTCAGGAAGCCGCCTATAGCCTGATCCCGGAGGAACGGCGCGCGGAGGCTCATCTCCGAATCGGAAGGCAGTTGGCCGCACGCACCTCTCCGAAAGAACGCGAACATTGGATTTTCGAGATCGTCAATCAGCTCAACCGCGGCGCCGCACTGATCAGCTCGCGCGACGAGAAGGAGCAGTTGGCGGAGTTTGACCTGATTGCTGGCAAGCGAGCGAAAGCCTCCACGGCCTACGTTTCAGCCCTGCGCTATCTGGTCGCTGGCACGGCACTCCTGGCAGACGACGGCTGGGTTTGCCGGCCGGACCTCATGTTTCCCTTGGAGTTCCACCGCGCTGAATGCGAGTTCCTGACAGGCGAGCTGGCCGCCGCCGAGAAGCGCTTGACGATGCTTGCATCGCGCGCCGCGAACACAGTCGAGCGAGCAACCGTCGAGTGCTTGCGCCTCGATTTGTACACGGCTCTTGATCAGGCCGATCGCGGTGTTGCCTCCTGTCTCGACTACCTCCGTCATCTGGGCATCGAATGGTCACCTCATCCGACCGATGCGGAAGCGCGACGTGAATACGAGCGGATCTGGTCCCAGCTTGGGAGCCGCACGATCGAGCAGCTCATTGACCTGCCCTTGATGAACGACCCGGCATCCCTCGCGACCCTGGATGTTCTGACTAAGTTCTACACGCCGGCGATGTTTACTGATGTGAATCTTCTTTCGATGACCGTATGTCGCGCCGTCAACCTTAGCCTAGAACAAGGGCATAGCGACGGCTCATGTGTCGCTTATGTATTTTTCGCCAAGATAGCCGGGCCACACTTCAACGACTACAAGGCTGGATTTCGATTCGGTCAGCTCGGCTTTCAATTAGTGGAGAAACGTGGCTTCGGGCGATTCCAGGCTCGGACCTCTCTCTGGTTTGCACAATTTGTCGTACCATGGACCAAACACATCCGGGATTGCCGTGAGCTGATGCGGCGGGCGCTCGAAGCAGCGACCAAGGCCGGCGATCTGATTGCCGCCGTGTACAGCTTCGATAACTTAAATACAAACTTTCTTGCGGCGGGCGATCCACTGCTTGAGGCGCAGCGTCAAGCTGAGAATGGTCTCGAGTTGGCAGAGAGGGCGCAGTTCGGTCACGTCATTGCGACGCAGCTCGGTCTGATCCGAACTTTGCGGGGTTTGACTTACAAATTTGGCTGTCTCGACGACAGGCAGTTCAACGAGGTTGCGCTCGAGCGGCACTTTGCAGCCAACCCAGCATTGAAGGAGCCGGAGTGCCAATACTGGATTCGTAAGCTGCAAGCACGCTTCTTTGCTGGGGACTATCCTTCGGCGCTCGATGCAGCGGCGAGGGCGGGACTATTACTCTGGACATCGGCTTCGATGTTCGAAACCGCGGAGTATCACTTCTACGCTGCACTTTCTCACGCGGCATCCTGCGCTTCCGCGGTTTCCGACCGGGACGGACCCGCGTCCTCACGCCTCGCGGAAGACGTCCCCCCGTCTTCGCGCCCGACGGAGTATCAGCAGCATTTCGAGGCTCTGGCTGCTCACCAGGAGCAGCAGGAAATTTGGGCGAAGAATTGCCCGGAGAATTTTGAGAACCGCGCCGCACTCGTAGGCGCAGAGATCGCGCGGATCGAAGGTCGCGTGGTTGAGGCCGAGCGCCTATACGAACAGGCCATCCGCTCGGCGCATAGCAATAGCTTCGTCAATAGTGAGGCGATCGCCTACGAGCTAGCCGCGCGATTCTATGCTGCACGTGGTTTCCAAAGAATCGCGGACGCGTATTTGCTCGAGGCCCGGTATTGCTATGATCGCTGGGGGGCAGAGGGCAAAGTGACGCAGCTGGAGAACTTATACCCTCATCTCAAAAAAGAGTGGCGGCGCTCGACGGCGACGAGCACGGTGTTCGCGCCTGCGGAACTTCTAGATCTGACCACGGTAATCAAAGTCTCGCAGACAGTCTCGGGCGAGATGGTCTTGGAAAAACTGATCGACAGACTCTTGCGCGCGGCCCTCCAACAGGCAGGCGCCGAGCGGGGTCTCCTGATTACTCCACGACGCGATGAGCTGCAGATCGAGGCGGAAGCGACTGCTACCGAAGGTGATGTCACCGTGCATCTACGAGACAGTGGCGATATTGCAGCCGCGATGCCAGAGTCTCTCATGCGCTATGTAATGCGTTCTCAAGAAAACGTGATTCTCGAGGATGCATCATCTCCGAATCCGTTTTCAGCCGATCCCTACATCGTTCAGCGCCGCCCTCGGTCGATTCTCACTTTGCCGTTGATCAACCTCAACCAGAGCAAACTCATCAGCATTCTCTACCTTGAAAACAATCTGACGCCTCACGTTTTCACTCCTGACCGCATCACTGTGTTGAAGGTGCTTGCATCGCAGGCGGCGACATCCCTTGAGAATACGCGGCTTTATCACGATCTTGAAGATCGTGAACGGAGGATCCGGCGCCTGGTCGACGCCAACATTATGGGCATCTTCAGTTGGAATCTCGACGGCCAGATCGTCGGCGCCAATGAAGCCTTTCTCGATATGGTGCAATACGACCATGAAGATGTCGCGTCGGGGCGAGTGCGCTGGACCGATCTGACACCCCCCGAGTGGCGTCACCGCGACGAACGCGCGCTGACAGAACTGAAGACAACTGGGATGGTTCGGCCATACGAGAAGGAGTATTTCCGGAAAGATGGCAGCCGTATGCCGGCGCTCGTCGCCGGCGCGTTGTTTGAAGCGGGTGGTGGCGAGGGCGTTGCTTTCGCACTTGATTTGTGCGAACAAAAGCGCGCCGAGGAGGCCCTGCGGCGTAGCGAAGCTTATTTGGCTGAAGCGCAGAAACTCAGCCACACGGGGAGTTGGTATTGGAACGTAAGCAGCGGATCGGTAGCCTGGTCGCAAGAGTACTGTGCCATTTTTGGTTTTGATTTTGAAAAAGATAAGCCGTCGTATCAGTTGTTTATCGAGCGCGTCCATCCGGAGGACCGCCCGAAGGTTGAGCAGGTTCTCTGGGCAGATGTAAGAGAGAAGACGGATTTTGACGGCGAGTACCGGCTGCTTCTTCCGGACGGTTCGATCAAGTATTTACATAGCCTGGGTAAATGCTCGGTGGGCCAGTCCGGCGATGTTGAATACATCGGCGCAGTAGTGGATATCACAGAGCACAAGCGGGCTGAGCAGGAGCTGAGGGACAGCGAAGAAAAGCATCGCGTTGTGGTCGAAACGGCCAATGATGCCGTGGTCAGCGCTGATGAGAGCGGTGCGATTCAATTTGCCAATCCTGCAACCACGAGAGTCTTTGGTTATGAGCCGACTGAATTGATTGGAAAACCCTTGACCGTATTGATGCCGGAATTCATGCAGAAACTCCACGAGAATGGGTTCAGGCGCTACTTGGCTACCGGCCAGCGGCATATCAACTGGCAAGGTACCGAGCTTACTGGCCTTCGCAAGAATGGGGAGGAGTTCCCCGTGGAAGTCTCGTTCGGAGAACTGGCCAGGAACGGGCGCCGCATATTTACTGGCTTTATCCGAGATATCACTGACAGAAAGCAAGCCGAGGACACATTCCGGCTTATCGTAGCGGGCACGGCGCCGACCACAGGCAGCGACTTCTTCCAGAGTCTGGTGCAGCACTTGGCGCAGGCGCTGCACGCCCGTTACGCCTTTGTTACAACTTGTGATGACCAAAAGCATGCCCGCTCACTGGCCTTCTGGAAGGGCGACGGTTTTGGAGAGGACTTCGAGTTTGACATCGCCGATACACCCTGCGAAGAGGTGCTTCGTGGCAGCGTTTGCCATTACAGGCAAGGGCTGCTGGGGCTGTTCCCTCTCGATAAGCTCCTGGTGGATTGGCAGGCAGAAAGCTACCTAGGCGTTCCCATGCTCGACAGCAGCAACTGT
>DATFQQ010000453.1:0-59582 GCA_035264195.1 Candidatus Sulfotelmatobacter sp.
AGAAATGTTGAAGGCAGGATAGAGTTCCGAGGCGTAGGGTAGGTTTATCCGGTTGGCGGTGAGCCCGGAGCCCGAGCGAAGATCGCACAGCGCAGTCTGCAAAGACAGAGCTGAGCAGGTCGAGCAAGGGTCAGAAGCGAGCTACTGGCCGAGACGAATGGACCCTACACCACCTCGGAACTCTCTTACTTTTTGGCGGCATGAGCCTGCAACCTTCCCGATCAGCTCTCAGCCCTCTCAGCCCTTTCAGCCGCGATATTTTCATTTTGTCATTCCTCGCGAAGCGAGGAATCCACTTTCCGCCGATGGCATCTCGGCGACCGACCGAAAGCAGATTCCTCACGGCTAACGCCGTTCGGAATGACAAAGAGTAAAGTGTCATCCATCCCACCCAACGTTGCACTGGTCACCTCGCATGAGTGACTCCTCTCACCTACTGCCGTGCCGCTCTGGAGTACAATGACGTCGCTCAAGAGTGCTGCGAAGGGAGGCCATGTTCAGCATGGTGCACGCCCGCGCAAGAAGACAGAGCTTCTTATGGCTATCGCTCGTGTTACTTCTGCCCTCGCTGAGTTGCAACCGTACGAGGAGCGACGCTCCTGCGCCATCCCCTGTGGTGACCTTCATCGGCTGGGGGCCAGCGACGCAACGAGAGCTTTCGGTCGATCGGAGCGTATTTGATCAGTTCACCGCTCAGACAGGCATCCGGGTCAACTTCATTCCCGGGCCGGAGTCGATGACCGAGCGTCTCGAACTCTATCAACGCTACCTTGGCTCTAAGTCAAGCACTCCAGACGTTTTCTACATCGACGTAGTCTGGCCCGCCGTACTTGCCGATGAACTCGTAGACCTGAACCAATACCTTGCAAAGGATGCTGCCGACCAGGTGGAAACGCAGGTGCGCAATGACACGGTCAACGGTAAGTTGACCAGCATGCCGTTCAACACCGAATTGGGGGTTCTCTACTATCGCTCCGATCTGCTGCGCAAGTACGGCTATTCGCATCCGCCCAACACGTGGGATGAGCTGGAGCAAATGGCCGCTCGCATTCAGGCCGGCGAGCGTTCCGCCGGAAATCGCGATTTCTGGGGCTACGTGTGGCAGGGCGCCGCCTATGAAGGTCTCACGTGCAATGCTGTGGAGTGGGAGCAGTCGTACGGAGGGGGAGGGATCATCGAGCCCGACGGTTCGATCACGGTGAACAACCCGCGTACCATCCAAGCGCTGCGAAGAGCGCGCCGCTGGATCGGCAGCATTTCGCCGCCGAGCGTCATCGCTTTTAAGGAGCAGGATTCAAGAAACGTACTGCACGTCGGCAACGCAGCTTTCGCGCGCGACTGGCTGTGGAGGCAGTTCAGCGAAGAGCACCTGCTCCCAGCCTCAAGCGCTACATTTGAGGTCGCGCTGATGCCCGCCGGTCCCGCGGGCCGCGCCTCGACGCTGGGCGGGCAATCCCTGGCGGTTTCGAAATACTCCAAGCATCCTGAAGAGGCTGCCGCCCTGATTCGCTACCTGACGAGCCACGACGAGCAACTGATTTTGTGGAAGAAGCACGCCATGCTGCCTACACGGCGCGAGTTCTTCGTAGATCCTCAATATATGCAGGACCGTCCGGGAGTCGCGGAACTGTGGAAGGAACTGGAGGGCACGGCGGTGGCACGTCCGTCAACGGTGGCCGGTTCGCATTACGATGAGGTCTCCCGAGCTTATTTCTCAGCTGTGCACGCAGTGCTCACAGGCGAGGCAGACCCTGAAAAGGCGATGTCTGATTTACAGTCAAAGTTGGAAACAATTACAGGGAAGAGGTCGGGCGCGTCTCGGGGCCAGGTTCACTGAATTAGTTTCTGCGGAGTCATAAACAATTGAATTCGAGCCCGGATTGGGGCAAGTCCGAAGCCACTGAGGAGCTTCAAAGCACCGGTCAATTGCTCAGGCACGCGTTCGTGCTGGTGGGCGGACTGATTCTACTCGGAGCGGCGATCGCCGTCTGGCAAATCAGCGTTATGCGACAGCGGGCGCAGCGATTGTACGATGCCGAACAGCCCGCTCTGGCCGTCTTGATGGCCCACAACCACTTCCAGAGATTTCAGGCAGAACTCAGTCTAGTGGCGGAGACCCACGATGCTCCACGCTTCACGGCCAAGGCAGAGGAATTGCGCCGAGTCTTCAACCAGGATGTGGACAATGCGGTACACGCGCTGAATGGTCTAGGTCCCGGGGCGGAACGCGATCGCCAGTTCACCGGGCTCGAAGCGATCCGCACCATGTTCTCCTCGCAGATGAACGACTTGGTCCAACTGGCTCGGCTGGGCGACTGGAGAGTTGTGGAATTGCGCTCCCAGAGCCGGGATCCGGTGGTCTCAGCTTTGTCGGAATCCCTGGTGGGCGATATCGACGACCTGGTTGCGGAGCAGAAGAGGCAAGAATTGGACGAAATCGAGCGGGCGGGCGACCGCGCCACGGTCACGCTGTTATCGATTGGCCTCGGGACTCTAATCATTGCATCGATCCTGGGTTGGCGCGTCACTCGTTCGATTGGTGGGAGGCTACAGCAAATGGATGCCGCCGTCCGCGCCCTGGCGCGTGGGGAATTTCACCAGCGCGTCAACGTGGGTGGCAGCGATGAGATCGGACGACTAGCGCGGGTCTTCAACGAAATGTCGGAACGAGTCAGCGTTCTCTATGAGTCACTACAGCGCAGCGAGGCGCAGTTCCGTTCTCTCATCGAGAATGTCTCCGACTTCATTGTGGTAATACAAGCCGATGGCAGTATCCGTTATGCGAGCCCTTCATTTGAGCGCGAGGCAGGCGAAGGTACGTCGCTAGTAGGTAAGAATCTTATAGATCTGACAGTTGATGAGGATCGCACAGCAGTCCTGAACCTGATCGCAGCGGTCCAGTTGAGACCGATGACTGAAGATGAAACACCGGCTCCGATGGAGGCCGAGTTCCACATTCAACAGCGCGATGGCGGAGTCCGCAACCTCGAAGCCTCAGCCACCAATCTTCTGCAACATCCGGCGGTGAACGGAATTGTCGTGAACGCCCGCGACGTAACCGAACGCCGCAAACTGGAAGAACAATTGATGCGCGCGCAACGCATGGAAGCGATTGGAACGCTCTCCGGCGGCGTCGCCCACGACTTCAACAACATCCTGACCGTGATCCTGGGACACACTGAAGTTCTCTTGCAAGCTATGAAGTCCTCGCCAATGTCGGGCCATCTCAAGAGCATTGAGGAAGCCAGCCGCCGCGCCAGCGCTCTCACTCGGCAGTTGCTGGCATTCAGCCGCAAGCAAGTCCTGCAGCCAACCGTCTTCAACCTGAATACGCTGATCATGGATCTGGACAAGATGTTACGCCGGATGATCAGCGAAGACATTGAACTCGAAACTGTCGCCGATCCAAAACTCGGTACTGTCAAGGCTGATCCGGGGCAGATCGAGCAGGTCGTGATGAACCTAGTCGTCAATGCGCGGGATGCCATCCGAGGCGGAGGACGAATCACAATCGAAACGGCGAACTTGATGCTGGATGAAGACTACGTCCGCGAACATGCCGGAGCCCGCCCCGGTCCGTACGTCGTGCTCGCTGTGAGTGATACCGGAGAGGGAATTGCCCCCGACGTTTTGCCGCATATTTTCGAACCCTTCTTCACTACCAAGGAAGTGGGTCGAGGCACCGGGCTTGGCCTTTCGACAGTTTATGGCATCGTCAAACAAAGTGGCGGAAATGTGTGGGTTTATAGCCAGCCCGGTCGCGGAAGCACTTTCAAGATTTACCTTCCCAGGGTAGACGAGCCGGCGTTGGTAGTGGCAGAACCAGCGCAACCCGCTGCCGAGTCCGGCGCCGAAACGGTACTGTTAGTCGAGGACGAACCGGCACTGCGCGATCTCATCAAGATTGCGTTGAGCGGACACGGATTCACCGTTCTGGACGTAGGAAATCCAGGGGATGCGATCACCCTATGCAAGAAGCACACCGCACCACTGCACCTGCTGCTGACCGATGTGATCATGCCCGGTATGGACGGGCCCGCGCTGGCCAAGCAGGTGCGGATAGAAAGGCCCGGTATCAAGGTGCTTTACATGTCTGGATACGCGACCAACTTCATCATGCACGACGGGGAGGTTGACCCTGGTACCAATTTCCTCGAGAAACCGTTTCACCCGCGTGCGCTTCTGCACAAAGTTCGCGAAGTTCTGGATAGCGGTCGCCAGGGTTCAGCCTAAGTAGATTGTTTTCCCCAGTTCCTCAGAAGCGAGGGAAGGCTCCTCGCCTTTTTCGGTTAGCAAAAGTCTCTGCTTCTTATGGATCGTACACACTCGTGTGCATTCCCGCGTGGCGCGCCGCTTCCTGCATCATCGCGAGTTTTCGCTTCTGTAGGTCGAGCGTCTCCTGCATTTGTGCCACACGTTGCATCTGGCGAGCCTGATACCGGGTATACGGGCCTTCCGAGAGAGTGCCAGTGCCAGCAGAATGGATCGAAGCATTCATCTGGTCGATGCGCGCCTGCAATTCGGCGATGCGGCTTTCTTGATTCTGGATTCGTTCTTTCCATTGTTCGCCGGCCCGCTGCTGGGCTTGGTCCTGTTGGGCGAAGCGCTGGTCGTAGGAGTGGTTCTCGAACGGACGGCTTACGCCGGACACCATCGTCATGGGCTCCGACGGATCCGATTCCGGCACTCCCGGCGGATCGGCAGGAAGATCTGCGTTGGTGATCACCTTGGAACGGGTTCCGGTCGCCTGCTTGGCCTGCTCCTTCTCGCGGTTAGCCCGAGCAACATCTCCAAGGGACGGACCAGATTGTGCCAGCGCAGTGGTAGCCAATAACAGAACGACCGCGCACTCTCTTACGAGCATTTGTTGCATAGTTTCTCCCGGACCAAGCGAACAGTTCTTCTCGAGTGGTCTTATAAGCAGAACCCAACACGACCCATGCTGTCGCGACCCGAAAGTGTCGCTCGCTGCTGACTATAGGACGACAAGAGTCACGTCGGGAGGTCATGCCCCGTCGACTTCTCATGGTGTGGCCGGGAAACTCGCTCGCCGAAAAGCGCGATTGACACTTTAATTACGTCCTCGGTTTGCACAGTTTCCACAGTTCCGCACCTGTAAGTTTTACTAGTGGCGGGTACGGTCTTTTGCGTATGGAATGGGCAAGCCGAGTCGGAATAAATGGGAGGAAGCGAAGCGGAAGATTCCGCAGGAGAGAAACACGTGGTCGCAACCCGAATCTTGCTTGTCGATGATTTTATGCAGTGGCGTCTCGCGGTGCGTTCGATTCTCGAAGGTGTTCCTGGCTTTCGAATCATCGGCGAAGCGAGTAATGGGCTGGAAGCCATTGAAAAAGCAGCAACTTTACGACCTGATATCGTTCTTCTCGATATCGGGATGCCCGTCCTAAATGGGATCGAGGCCGCTCGCACGATCAGGCGAGTGTCTCCCCAGTCGAAGATGATTTTCCTGACCCAGGAACAAGACAGCGACGTCCGGGCTGCGGCC
Organism: Candidatus Sulfotelmatobacter sp.; assembly: GCA_035264195.1. Taxonomy (GTDB): domain Bacteria; phylum Acidobacteriota; class Terriglobia; order Terriglobales; family Acidobacteriaceae; genus Sulfotelmatobacter. Next base: position 5,507 of record DATFQQ010000453.1, read on the forward strand.
CTGGCGGTTGGCGGCACAGCATACTTATTGAAGTCAACAGCCGTGGGCGAGCTTCGACCCACGATTGACGCCGCACTGCAAACAGGATATCAACCTCAGGTGCCGAACCTTCTGCCGGTCGCCTCCTCGTATGGAGGATAGCTTTCATTCAAACTGCGAAGCTCAGTGCTGCTCAGTACGAATTCGCTAAAGCCACAGTCTTGACAGACCAAGAGTGCAGGGAACGCCCAAACGCTCGGCTCGTCAATTCTCTTGAGGCCGTGAGGTGGGTGAATGTTGATTTCGGAAGGAAACCATCTTTGATTGTCGGAGTGGCAGAAAGTACATGCCATAGCTGGGTACTCCTTGCGCCAACGATAGCGCTTAACTTCCCAAGTGTGTAATCTTTGACGTTCTTGTTACGAATCCGGGACAAACTTTAATTCAGACCGTTAGTGACGTTTCCCGTTCGACTCTCCCCTACGAACGTTTCTTCGCCTTCTATCGACTGAACCGCAGACACGAAACTGATCACGATGGTTCCCAGACCAGTAACTAACTCAAGAAATAGCTGTGAGAACACTGATAGTTCTTTCAGTTTTTGGTAGATTCGATGCTCGCTGACGTCATCGCCCGAGAACGTCCAACACTCATCTCAGATAAAACAGTAAATAGGCATGTGGGACTGGATGATTGTCCAAATGAGGTGTTTGGAATGACTCAGGTATTGGCGAGGCAAGACCGTATCGCGTGGAGTTCAGAGAACCGGAATCATATTCAGGCGCTGACTGATGAACGTTTCTTCGCGGAGAACTGCGGTGATCGCAATGAGCAGTTCGCGTCCGCAATCTGACTTCACGACAAAACCGTGACCTCCCGCGCCCAAAGCTGCTTCCGCAACTTCCGGATGTCGGTTTTCGGTTAAGAACAGAATCTTGGAGCACGGGGCAACACGTCGCATCAACCGTGCTGCGTCTATGCCATGCATCGATGGAAGGCTTAAGTCCAGCAGGATCAAATCAGGTTGCAATTCTTCAGCTTTGCGGACGGCCTTGATTCCGTCCGACACTTCACCCAGAACCTCGAACCCAGGTTGCCTGGTGAGAACCGAGCAAACATACCTCCGCCACGGTTCGTAATCGTCGACCACCAGGACGCGAGTTGGATCGGTCACGCGAGTCTCGGTCGGATTCGCAGTGACCGGCACACCCATTTCATAGTCGTTTCATATCACTTGTCCTACCACTTGACCACCTGTCAGTTTGTGCAGAGGTACCCCTGTCAATTCTGACAGTCCTTCTTCGTCCAATTTTCCGTACACGATGATTCGAAGTTTTATACGTCGAGCCAAACGACCCAAGAACAAGCCAATTGTTCGTTTCTTCGATACAAGGCTATTGTGTTCTTGCCTGTTTTTTTGCTTTGTCGAGGAAATGATCAGAAGAAATGCGGGGCGTATCTCGAAATTCACATCAACGTTTGGCTGGGCTTCCTTCAGGAGAATAATGGTTCGGTTTTACTACCTAAGTTCATAAACACGACATGTAAGGGGGGATCGAACCTCGATAAACGTACCGCATGCCTGCTGCGACCAGACTGCCAGGCTTCCGCCGATCTGGCTGATGCGCTCCTTCATGCGAATGAACCCAAGGCCTGCTGTAGTCTTTACTGACCCAGGTTCGAGGATCGCCCCACGTTCGAACCCGACGCCGTTGTCCGACACCCTGAGCCTGAGCTCCGCCGCGTCACGGTCAAGGTGGACCGTGACCTTGCTGGCGCGGCCATGCTGCACTACGTTGACAAGGGTCTCCTCCAAGATCCGATACAAGGCAAGTGCACATCGATGGTCAATACTTTCCGCCGACAGGTCGGAGGACATGTACTCGACTGGAATGCCACTCTCCTTCGTGAAATCCCGGCATAGCCGCTGGATCGCCAAAGGAAGCCCCAACAAATCAAGAATGAACGGATAAAGCTCATCGGACACGCGATCCAGCTCAGTAAGTATCCTTGATGACTCCTGCCGGATCTCCTCAAGTTGCGCAGTTGCCTGTGGCGACAGTTGTGGGAGGGCCGAACTTAACGTCTGAATCGAAACCACGAGCAGCGATACCCTTTGAGAGATGTTGTCGCGCAACTTACTCGCCAGCCTGACATTTTCTTCCTCCTGCGCCTGGATCAGGCGGGCTGTCGTATTGTCATCTGATTTTCGGAGAGGATTCAGCTCCTCCTTCGTAACGCCTGTTCTCCCTTGGCTGACGTCCTGGACCGTGCCGCGAAGCTGAAGGATATCGCCGTGCTCGTCGCGCAATGCCTCTCCCCGATGGATGATCCATCTTCGGGTGCCATCGGCGTGGAGCATTTGCAGTCCGAGTTCATAGGGTTCGCCAGTCTGCAGGAGCCCTGATGTCGCATCGACGAGCCGCACCCAGCTCTCGGAAGTGTAGAAGCATGACTGATCTTTGAACGAAGGAACCCCAGCATTCTGGTCGCGGCCGGTAATCCAGTACAGCTGTTCGGACCAGAACGTTTCGTCCGTTCTAATATCCCATTCCCAGTCGCCGGTCCAGGGATCAAACTGTGGTCGATCTGAATGAAGGGAAGGCTCGTGGCGAAACGATACGATGCATTCTCGCGATTGAACTCCAGTGGAGTGCGTCGACGCGGTTGTATCCGTTCCGTTTCTACTCTGGAACTCACGCGGAGTCAGCTGATACAACGTCGAGCGGCTTTTTATAGCGTTCGTGGGTGCATTCATTGCGTAACTCCGCAGAAGGAACGACACGAGGTAGCGCAGGTGTGCGGTCTCTCACAACTGGGCCTTGGCCGACCCGAACACGAATTGTCATCGGTATATACCTTTCAGTTAACCTGTCGATAGTGATTAGCTTGAGTCGCCTCCTGAGGAAAAAGAGGCCTAAGTGTTCTGCGCCCCTCAATGTTCGCTGTCGTTTGGTGTTTTACGTGGGAGCATCCAGTTGTCGCGTCCTATGTGACGGTTGCTTATCACGAAATCTGAACAGTGGGCCACAATCGTGCGCCGGTGCTTGACGAACGGTGTAACATGATGAGCCAGTTTGTCTTCAACCAGGTCCCGGTCAAGTATCAAAGTCCCAGTGGGTAAATCACCACGATGCAGCCATGAACAACTCACGCCCCGACGTATTGGAGGTTGACCGCAACATGCCGCGGAACCTTGTCATATGCTGCGATGGAACTGGCAACGAGTATGGTTCCGCGAACTCCAATGTGGTGAAGCTCTACTGGGCACTGTCCGCGCAGGATGGTCAAAACGCTTACTACCATCCCGGTGTCGGCACGATCGGAGCGAGGAACGCGCTTACTGCTGTTGGAAAGTGGTGGACGAGAGTAAGGGGTCTGGCGTTCGGGTATGGTCTCTCCGACAATATCGCGGATGTTTATTCATTTCTGATGGCCGAGTTTCGCCCCGGCGACCGGATCTTCATTTTTGGTTTTAGTCGTGGTTCCTATACCGCGCGCGCGCTCTGCGGCTTTTTGCACATGTGCGGACTCCTTACGCGCGGGAATGAGGCGCTGATTCCTTATGCTGTGCGGTTGTACAAAAGCAATGACCCCTGCAAGTTTGAAATCGCTGAGGGGTTCAGAGCGACTTTCAGTATTCCGTGCGTGCCTTACTTCCTGGGACTATGGGACACAGTATGCTCAGTCGGCTGGATTCTCGACCCCATTCACACCAAGGGTGGACATCTACCCTACACGGCCACATTGCCGGATGTGTCGATCGTGCGACACGCCATATCGATTGATGAGCGGCGAGCTTTCTTTCGGCAGAATCTCGTACATGAGCCGGCCTCGGCCAATCAGAACATTAAACAAGTTTGGTTTGCCGGAGTTCACTCAGACGTGGGAGGCAGTTACGCCGAAGCTGAGAGTGGATTGTCCAAAATCGCGTTGCGCTGGATGTTATGCGAAGCACAGGCGGCGGGCTTGCAGTTCGACCCCGGCAAAGTGAACGACGTGCTGGGCGGGAAGACGCCATACGTCGTGCCCAATTCGGTGGGCCAACTGCATAAGTCACTTCACGGATTTTGGTATCTGGGAGAAATTTGGCCGAAGCTCCACCACCATCCCGTTTTCGTGCCGGGACGCACGGACCCGGTCTGGAAGAAAGGCATCCGCTTCAATCTTGGGAGAGCTCGGACGATTCCCGAAGGTGCACACATCCATCAAAGCGTTTTCGATCGCATTCAGGCGGGGGAATATCGGCCCAAGAATTTGCCCAAGCAATATTTGACCGAGCAGGAAAATACTTGTGAGCTGGCCCCTCGTCCTGTCGTCGAGTCCCCGACAACGATCGCCAGAAAACGGCCACTGCTCAGGCGCCCTAGTGTAATTTCAGCGCTCGCAATTCTCATTGTGCTAGGCGTCTGTGGAGTGGTAGTTGGGCTTTTCGCTGTCTTCCACCGATTGGATGTACCAGACATAGCGAGGCCAAACCAAGTCGTGTGGCTTCAGCAGAATTGGACCGAAGAGCAGCGCAATCGCTACTACCACACGGCTCAGGGAAGCGAGCTTTTGCCCTATGCCTGGTTTCTCGCGCTTGAGCAGCCTCGCATCAGCATCAAAGGAGCGCCTCCATTTCGAAACAATTCGTACCTGCAGGGGTTTGGGTTTATCCCTGATTGGACCTCCGCGCTCAATCCAGACGGCGTACCTGTCGGCTTCGTGCGGGACGATCGTTTCGTAGACCCCTACACCGGACAGAAGAGTGTGGTTTTGGGTATATCGTGCGCAGCTTGCCATACGGGTGAACTCTTCTATGGCGGTCACGCTATACGCATCGATGCCGGCCCGTCGATGATCAACCTACAGAAATTTACCGAGGCACTTGGCCTGGCAGTTGTGTGGACGTACTGGGATCCTTTTCGTTTCGATCGATTCGCGACGCGGGTCCTCGGTCCGAATCCGTCGTCTGCGGACAAGAAGCTCTTGCGCCGAGCCCTCAAATACTATCTCGATACGAGTTTCACCGAATTCAAAGCGAATCGCCATCTATTTCCCACGGAAGAGGGTTACGGTCGCACGGACGCTCTAGCTCGAATCGGCAACTTTGTTTTTGGCACTGAACTGAACAATAACAAGAACCTTGTCATCGGCAATGGCCCTGTGAATTTCCCGCCTGTCTGGGATGCGTCCTGGATGGATTGGGTTCAGTACAACGGGTCCATTCAGCAACCGATGGGAAGAAATGTGGGCGAGGCTCTGGGTGTTCGATCGCGCATCAATCTGCTGGGCTATCCAGGGAAGCAGTTTCAAAACACAATTGAGGTCGACAATCTTCACGAAATCGAGCTGCTGCTTGGTGGGAACACGCTTCAGGAGCGGGTTCTCTCTCCAAAATGGCCCGCCGATATTCTGGGGAAGATTGATCCCGACAAGGCCGCTAAAGGGGAGAAGCTGTACAAGGAATTATGTGTGCACTGCCATCAGCCAACCATGGATTCGGAGGAGGGCCGCAAGCCAGAGCATTGGACGACTTTCACGAATACCGGCGGCAGGCAATTCTTTAAAGTCACGATGATTCCATTGCAGGAGATTGGAACCGATCCGAACGAGGCGCGCAATTTTGCTGGCCGGACGGCGGACAGCGGGCCGTTGGGGAAAGGTGTCGTCTCTGCAAAAGAAGGGCTGAAGTACATTACTCAAAGGGTCATTGAACAGGCGTACGGGGAGTCAGGTCTTTCCCCGCAGCAGCAACAAGAGTGGGACGGTTGGCGCGCCAACGAATTGGTTTCACCTCTCGCCTACAAGGCGCGCCCGCACAACGGTGTGTGGGCGACTCCTCCTTATCTTCACAATGGTTCGGTACCAAATTTGTATGCGCTGCTCTCGCCGGTATCGGAGCGGCCAAAGGTCTTTTATCTTGGTAGTAAGCAATATGACCCGGTGAAACTCGGCCTCAATACTGATCCCTTGAAGGGCGCGACCGAGTTTCGTACGGATCTCCCCGGCAATTCGAATGCCGGCCACGAGTTCAACGACGGTCCGAAGGGCAATGGAATAATCGGCCGCAAGCTGACCGAAGAAGAACGAATGCAGATTATCGAATATTTGAAGACCCTATAGATGCCGGTTCAACGAAAGCTTCAAACATTTCGAATCAAAGCGCGCGCAAGGCTGGTTCGCTATACTGGCAGCGATGGACATTGAGCGCATTATCGAAGAAATCGAGCAGCTGGAGGAGATGTTTGAATCTCCAGATATCAGGCCATTCAGTGCGAGCGATATTTCTGCGGCCAACCGAAGGCACGATGAGGCACTGGCCCATAGTCCATGGTTCCGGCTGTGGCAACACTATGGCGTGTGCTGTAGACCTGAGGCTCCGATACTGCAACTGCCGGAGTAGACACGAGGGCACACCGATTAGTGGCCAGCACACTGCTCAGTGAACACGGTCCCGCGGTAGCACCCGACGGTCGAAACTCCGACCTCCGTTTGTTTAGCCCGAGCCATGGGTGTATTACGTTCCGGTACCTGTCAGTGCTACCTGTTGCGGGCTGCCTCCCCCATTGTCGCTGACTGAGACATTTGCAGATCGCGGTCCGGTTGTTGTGGGGGTGAAGGTAACGGCAATGGAGCAGCTGGCTCCGGCTGCCAGGCTTGTCCCACAATTATCGCCCTCGGCAAAGTCGCCGGGGTTTGTGCCGGTGATCGCAATTCCGGAAATACTGAGCGTCACAGTTCCTTTGTTAGTCAGCGTGATGATCTTACGGCCGCTCGTGGTGCCCACCGTCTGATTGCCAAAGTTCAGACTGAGCGGCGAGAGCTGGACATCGGTTCCGGTTCCTTGCAGTGAGATCGTCTGCGGGCTGGAAGGAGCGTTGTCCGTGATCGAGATAGAGCCGGAAGCGGGGCCAATCGTTTTTGGTTTGAAGGTGACTGACATCGTGCAGCTGCTTCCCGGATTCACGATTGCTCCGCAATTTGTGGTTTCGCCGAATGGACCGGTGATCGCGCCTTTCGTGATTTTCAAGATTCCAAGGCCAGTGTTCTTCAGCGTTACGGCCTGGGCCTTGCTCGTTGTGCCGATGAGTTGCGGCGGGAAAGTGAGGCTAGTTGGCGTGAGGGTTACGGTCGGCAGTACGCCCGTTCCTGTGAGTGAGACGGTCTGCGGACTGTTGGGAGCATTGTCAGAGATACTTAGCGACGCGGTACGAACTCCAGTAGCGGTCGGCTTGAAGGTCACAGAGATGGTGCAACTGCTGCCGGCCGCAAGAGACGTTCCGCAGTTGTAAGTCCGACCAAAGTCGCCGGCGTTGGTGCCCGTAATAAGGATCGAGGTGATTGTGAGCGCAATGTTTCCGGTATTGGTTAAGGTGACAGGCTGAGCTGCGCTCACAAAGCCTACCGTCTGATTGCCGAAGTTCAAGCTGGTTGGAGATAGCTGCGCGATCGCCCCCTGCACAAGTTGGTTCACAACCGTTGAAGGGCTGGATGCGTAGTTAGAGTCTCCATTGTAGGTCGCGGTGATGTTGTGCGTTCCAACGGTCAGCGTAGATGTGCTGAGTGTCGCCTGCGCGCTGGCATTGAGATTGGCGGAGCCGAGATTCGTCGATCCGTCGAAGAAGGTCACTGTTCCCGTCGGCGTGATCGTGAATCCTTCACCCGCGGCCGTAGCTGTGAAAGTCAGGGACTGCCCGAAGTTGGAGGGATTCTGGGACGAGGTGAGCGTGGTGGTCGTCGGCCCGAGGCTGGTATTCAACAATACCGCAATTCCACCGGGCAGCTGTCCGCAGACATTGCTGTTGCAGTTTCCGACGACGATATCCGGTTTGCTGTCGCCGTTGAGATCGGCCACGCCCACGGCAAAGGGAGTGTTGCCCCCTGGCGGGAAAGTGTCCACCGGCTTCAAGGTGCCATCGCCATTGCCCAAAAGCACTCCGACGTTGCCGCCGCCGCCGTTGCAGTTTCCACTGATCGCGGAGCAATTCACCACTACGACGTCGGGAATGCCGTCGCCATTCATGTCGGCGACCTTAATTGCGGCGGCGCCAAATTCGCTTGCGGAATACGCAGCAACTGTCTGAAATGTGCCGTCGCCGTTCCCGATCAACACGCCAACATCGCCTTGGTTGATGGTGGTGCTGGTGCTGCTGTTGGCTACAACAAGATCGGCCTGTCCATCAGCGTTGAGGTCAGCAATGGCTACTCCATCGGGATAGATTCCGCCGGAGTTATAGGCCACAGCCGGCTGAAAGTGACCATCGCCGATTCCTAACGACACACCTACGGTGCTGGTCTGGCAGGCCGGAGTGGCACATTGATTTCCGATCACCGCATCAAGCTTGCCGTCTCCGTTTACATCTCCAATTGCTAATGAAAAGGCGATCAGGCCTGCAGAGTCGAAGGGGATTTCCGCTTTGAAAGTTCCGTCACCATTGCCTAGCAGCACGCCTCCGCAGCCGCCGCTCGAGCAATCGCCCGCGACAATTATGTCGAGCTTTCCGTCCGCGTTGATATCGGCGATGGCTACAGCGATTGCTCCGAACCCGCCTCCACCCAGGGTAATCGGGACTACCGGTTGAAAGGTTCCGTCTCCGTTGCCGAACAAAATTCCTGCGTCGCCGCCTGCCCCGATGCAGTGATTGTTGGCAGCATTGCCGCAATTCACCACCACGATGTCTGGTATGTCATCGCCGTTCAGGTCTCCGATGGCGACATCGGTGCCATAAACTCCGCCCGAACTATAGGTCGTGGGGGCACCGAACTGTCCGTCGCCTTTCCCCAACAATACCGTTACGGCGCCGCTCGGACAGGGAACCGTGTTGTTGATGCACCAATCCGCCGCCACGATGTCGAGCTTCCCATCCCCGTTTAAGTCGGCGATCGCGACGCTATTCGGACCGTTGGCGCCGGGACTATACCGCACGGGTGCGGCAAAGTTCAGTTGCGGCGTAGACGCTCCGAGTTGATGCGCCATAAGAATTACGAACAGGCAGGGATAGACGAACGGGAGAAAAGAGCGACGGCGCATTGCACCTCCGAGGATCTTTTGACTTTTGACGAACGTGGGTGATTACAGGAAACAGGGGAGATACGGTTTCTTGCTGGTCCCAATGCTACGGAGTATTAAGCCACAGTGTCAATGGGCTCTTCCGTAATCGGATGGAAGTAACAGGGAGTAACCAAGGCGGCGGTTATGGCAGTTTAGAAACGGGCGCAATCAAGGCTCATTATCTTAGTCTTACTGCACTGTCATTCCGAGCGGAGCGAGGAATCCCTACCACAACAGTTGTTCTTAGGTAAGGGATGGTTCGATTCCGCCGGACTTCCGCTTCGCTGCAGTCCGGCTCCACTCAGCATGACACTGTTCTGGGTGGTACAGAGGGCGGTCCTCTTCGAAGCTCACTTCGCCGCGACAGCTACTCTGGCAATGTTGGAGTATGCTGACTGACCGGCGTCACTGACTGCATGCACTCGGTAGCCAACGTGCTGACCCCTCTTTAGCGAAGAGTCGCTGAATTCTCTTGCACTCGTAGGCAACTTCTTGAGTTCTTCCCACTTGCCCTTTGCGCCGGCGCTCTCCTCAATCTGACGCTCGACGATGACGCCTGTTGGGTCGCCGCCGTGGACTTCCCAGGTCAGCTTCGCGGTCGTGCCGGCGATGGCGACATCGAGCGAGCTTGGCGCTTCGGGTAAGATCGGCCAATCGAAATAGTCGGAATCCGCGATCGCCATGATGCTGTCGGTGACTGGCAAGGATTCCAGCGTGTCGGTGGTGCCTTCTTTCCATTTCAGTGGACGAATGTCTCCGGTCGTTACGTTTATCAGGACTGGGTTGTTGATGCCTGTGTTTTTCAGCGTAAACGTTGAGTAGAAGCTGGGAAAAATGTTGCCGGGAAGGCTGTGAGCTGCCAGCCAATAGGCAACGATGGCCTTGCCACTTTTCGAGCGGAATCCGTAGCTCATGAACGGAAATTCAGTGCGGCGACGAAGTGCAGGGATGTCGCTGCCGGAGATTTCAATTGAGGCGTCGAATTTGGTATCGGAAAAAAGCGCGTTTGTATTTTGCAGGGCGTAGAAGACCGGGCGCGGAGTGAAATCGTAGTCGTGATTCGTCAGGCCGTGGACGATGCCGAAGTCGTCGTATTCGTTTCCGTCGACGCCTGCGGTCAGCAGCCAGACGAAGGTTTTCACTCCAGCGGCGTGGTTATAGATGAGACCGCGCGGAACGTATTTCGCCTGGACGGATTCGTCGGAGCCGATCCACGTTCCGATGGAATTGAATTCGTCGTCGAAGAACGGAATGTCTTTCTTCATTCCCGGATAGTTCTTTACCAGATCACGCAGGGCGCGAGGAGACTCGTTGAGGTAGGCACCGTAATCCATGGTTTCTGGATTCATGTTTTGGCCGTACCCCGGATAGGTGTGATAGGCATAAACGTCGATGCCCGAGGCGCATTGACAAGCATCGAGCGCAACGCGGGTGAATTCTCGTGAAGGATCGGCCTGGCCTCCATAGATGACTTTGGCGCCGGGAGTCTTGTGAACTGTGTCGACGAATGAGGTAAGCAAGCGGCCGTACTGCTCGGCATTGCCCCACGGATTCCAATAGCCGATGTCCTGCTCGTTCCAGAGCGCCCAATAATGGATGCGGTCTTTGAAATGGTCGACGGTCCAGGCGACATATTTGTTGAAGGCAGCCTGTTGCTCAGGCGTCAGCGGTGGCCAGTAGACAGAGTAGATACTGCGGTCGTCATTGTGGAAGGATCCGGGCTCGGGGACGCTGACGTCGGGAAGTTTTCCGCTGTGCGCGGTGTACATCTGGTTGCCATAGAGAAGTTGAACCTGAACGTCCATGCCGTTATCGATCAGCGAGTCGACGGAATCCTCGAGCAGCTGCGAAGCGGCATAGACACCGCGTTTCTGCTCGATCCAGTCCCAACTGGTGTAGTCGGAGCTGTTCTCGTATTGGCCGATGCGGATCCATTTGAATCCGGCGTCGAACATGCGCGTCCACCACCAACGGTTCCAGGGAATATAAGGGTCGCGGGGAAGATCGGAGTTGAGGCCGAAGCCGTCTTCGATCTGGGAGGTGCGTTTGGGAGGAACTTTTTCCGGCAGCTTCTTGGTTTGGGCCGGCGATGGGACCGGGAGAAACAGGATGCTTGCGCAGAATAAGGACAGAATGAGTATGGCGTGGTGACGGCCGTGGCAGTTCATTGAGTTTCCTCCGGACCTAGTTCACGACAGACTTCACATCGAAAATTGTGAGCTCGGTGCATGGTGTCGCATAACCGGCGTTTCTGGTGGAGACATCGAACCTCAGCGGCTAAAGCCGCCTTGATTCCGGCCGGTTCCGGCGCGGCCTGAAGCCGCTCCCTTTCAAAGCCGCTGGTTTTTTCTCCAACGAGTTTCAGCTACAACACTCGCTGCCCAGAAATGGTTTTAGCGTGCGATTTTTTCTGCGGTCGCTTCCAAAGCGTTTGCTGCAATCTCCTTGGCATTGCGTTGGATCTTTCGGATCGCGCCCGCGATCTCGTTCATGTCTTCTTCATCACCGAGCAGCGCGAATTGGGGAATCCAGACGGTCTCCCATGCGGCCCGCTGCGTGTGCGGGAATTTCTGCTGCAGGAAGTCATGCTTTTCCGTCGCTTGCGCGCCGCTGAGACATTTGCGGTATTCGTCGTTACGGAAGCAGTCGAGTTCATGTAGCGGCGGGTAGCTGGCTTGCGTCGGGATGCCTTCGGCATTGAGGGCAGCGATGAAGTTCTCAGTCGAGATGTCAGCAAACTCTTTTCCATTCACGTGGAAGATGTAGGCGTATTGACCGTTGCGCGTGCAGCGCGGGTCGCATTTCTGGGGCGTGATGCCGGGGATTTGCGAGAAGAGCTTGTCGAGCACGCGGCCCTGGCGATGCCGGTGCAAGGTCTGCTCTTCCAGGCGTCCGAGCTGTACTTTCAAGATCGCTCCTTGCCATTCGCTCAGGCGATAGTTCGATCCGTAGATGAAGTGACTGTAGAACCATTTGCCGGGCATGCGTCCGCAATCATGGACGGAGCGGGCTTGGCGCTCGAAATTGTCGTCGTTGGAGATGATCATGCCGCCTTCGCCGGCGGTCATCAGCTTACTGGCCTGGAAGCTGAAGGTGGCGCCGACGCCGAATGTTCCGATCTTTTTTCCGCGCCACTCACTGCCGTGAGCGTGTGCAGAATCTTCAATAAGGGCGATGCCGTGTTTCTTCGCGATCTCCTGCAGTCGATCGAGATCGGCGGGATGGCCTCCCATGTGGACGGCGATGATCGCCTTGGTGCGCGGTGTAATGGCCGCCTCCGTTAACTCCGGATCGAGGCAGTGTGTTTCGGGATCAACGTCCACGAGTACGGGAAGGGCGTTCGCGAAGAGGACGGCACTTGCGGTTGCAACGAACGTGAAATTGGGGACGATTACCTCGTCGCCGTGGTTGACGCCTAGAGCAGCCATCGCGACTTCGAGCGCGGCGGTGCCGTTCGTGACAGCGATTCCGTGACGAGCGCCATGATATTTCGCGAAGGCCTGTTCGAATTCGAGTGTCTTTGTGCCAGGAGTGCGCCACCAGACGCGGCTCTCCAGAACGTCCTGCAACGCGCGGCGTTCGTTGTCGTCGTACTGTGGCCATACCGGGAACGGTTTCTGCTTTGCCTTTTTGCCTCCGAACAATGCCAGGTCAGACATGAGATCTCCTTGAGTCTGTGTCGTAGCGTTTCTTTCGCCCCTTCGGGGCTTGCACCTGTCTCCTGCTTAGTACCCACGGCTTGCGCCGTGGGCTGCATTCTTTCGCCGCTTCGCGGCTAGGAATGGGCAGACATACTCAGTACTCGACGAATTCAGTGGCGTAACGGAACGCTTCCACGTAATGACCATCTTTTTTCGGCTGCTCGCCGCGCATTTCTTTCTTGGCTTTTTCCAGATCGGCTGGTTCCCAGTCCGGACGATACTTGTTAACTGCTGGTTCAAACTGGCTCACTTGCTTGGCTGCAGCTTCGAGTTTCAGGTCGGCGACACTGTCAATGTTGACGAAATAGTTCGCTTCCTGCGGCGACGGATAAAAGAAATACATCTCGGGAACTTTGTAGGGTTGCAAACCCTGCTGCAACTTTTGATTGGGGAAGTAGAGCCAGAACTCGGCGGCGCGGACGGCGTCGATCGTGTTGAACGCAGCCATGCGGTGATCAGTCTTATGCCAGCGCTCGTACCACTCACCGGGATCGACGCTCAATAAAATGTCTGGCCGAATCCGGCGGATGATGGCGGTTGCCTCTTCGGTAAGTTTTGGCTGCGGTGCATACTCGAGCATGCCGTCGTCGTAACCCATCCACATGATGTTCTCTTTGGGAGTCCCCAGCAGACCTTCGGACACTTCTTCTTCGGCGTGGCGGATGCGAGCGAGCTTCTGAGAGTTCATGTCGGGATCGTAGGATCCCTTGTCATCATTCGTGTAAATCACGATGAAGACCTTGTTGTGATTGCGATTCAGCAGGGCGATGGTGCCGCCCGCGCCGAACACGTCATCGTCTGGGTGTGGGGTGAAGAGCAGAATGGTTTTGTTTTGAAGTTGCTCGAGACGGGTGGCTTGTCCCAGGCTTGCGGTCGCAGCACAGAGCACTGCGAGAAGCCACAACAGAGCAGTTCTCATCGACAGTCTCCGAAGAGTTCGTTTGGTCAGCCAAGTAAGGTAACGCAAAACTGCAGAGCCGTCATCCGGTTTGGTGCGACACGCCTGCGGACCAGTGTCTGCCGAGGCGAACTTGGCCGAATGTGATTTAAATCACAGACTGCCGCCGGCAGGGATGCTCCTATGCACAAGCCGGGTGGAGAAATGCGACTGTCAGTCATATACAACGCCCTTGACAGTGATTGTGATCGGCGTTTACAACCTTCCCACGATCTGACCCTGTTCGTATTTCCTCGCCCTGCGGAGGCGCCTATGTGGCTTCGACAGGCTTTGCCGGTCGTCCTTGTTTCAATCACTCTGATTCTCACACTCAGCTTTGGGGCAACAGCCCAGGTGGACCGCGGCGCCATTGTCGGTACCATTACAGATCAGGGCGGGGCTCGCATTGCCAGTGCTGAAGTAACGGTCACGAATGTCGAGACGAACCAACCGACCACCGTCACCACCAATGACGAGGGCAGCTTCGCGGTGAATCTGTTGCGCATCGGGACGTATTCGGTCGCGGCAGGGAAGAAGGGCTTCGAGAAGACCATTCAGCAGAATGTCGAAGTTGGGGTGAACCAGGCGGTGAAAGTGGACCTGGTGCTGAAGGTCGGCTCGGCTACCGAAACCGTAGAGGTGACGTCGGCACCTGCGCTGCTGCAGACAGAGCAGTCGTCGCTGGGGACGATCGAGACGGAGCGGCGGATTTCCGAGTTGCCGCTGAATGGAAGAAACTTCATTCAGCTTGCTTACCTTGGGCCGGGTGCCAACGGAGGTGAGACGGGATCGAATGTCAGCGGGGGAGTCTTTGAGAATGAGCGTGCCGACGAAGCGGTTTCTGTCAACGGGCTGCGGGTGTCGAACAACAACTTTCTGCTGAACGGAGTGGATAACAACGAGTTCGGGTTGGGCGGCGTCGTCGTGCTGCCGCCGCCGGATGCGATTCAGGAGTTCAAGACGGAAGAGAATTCGATGAGCGCCGAGTTTGGCAGAGGCGGCGCCGCGGTGAATGTTGTGCTGAAGTCGGGATCGAATCAGATTCATGGCGGAGCGTACGAGTTCATCCGGAATGACAAGCTCGATGCGGTGAATTACTTCAATGTGGGCAAGCAGCCGTTCAAGAGGAATCAGTTCGGAGCGTTCCTGGGCGGGCCGATCAAGAAGAACAAGACGTTTATCTTTGGCGACTACCAGGGATCGCGTTTGCGCAACAGTGCTCCATATGTTTCGACGGTCCCGCTACCAGCCGAGCGCAACGGAGACTTTAGCGATCGGCTGACGGGCAGTACTTTCTCCCCCTGTGCAACGGGGAGTCCGGCCGACACGTTCGATACGGGCACGATTTTCGATCCGCTTAAAGCGTCGAACTATGCGTGTGCGAGTGGGGAAACGATCCTGTTGCGGCAAGCGATCCCGAACAACATTATTCCTCCTTGTGTCGGGTCGACGGGAAAGAGTGCTACAGGAGGGGGTTGTCTCGATGCGATCGGGTTGGCGGTGGCGAATTTCTATCCGCAGCCAACCGATCCGACGTCGCTTGCTGACAACTATCTCGCGAATCAGAATGTCGTCAATGATCAGGATTCGTTTGATGTCCGTGTGGATCACCGTTTTCGCGAGGCTGATCAAATCTTCGCGTCGTACAGCTTTGGTGATGTGCGCAGCCAGAACCCTGGGCCGCTCGGAGTTCCCTGGGGCGGAAACGATTGCTGCCCTAGTATCAGCAACTCCCGGGCACAGCATTTGGGGATTGGCTACACGCATACGTTCTCAACGTCGTTTCTGAATGATTTGCACGGCGGATATTTCCGGTATGCGGTCAACGCGCTGCCGTTCAACTTCGGTAAGGATATCGCCACACAACTCGGCATTCCCAATGCGAATCGTCCGGGTTATCCGAACTCAAGCGGGTTGACGAATATCGATGTAGCGGGAATCACTTCTCTGGGAGATTCGCAGTGGTTGCCGGAGCATGTCTTCGAGAACATCGTGCAGGTGGCAGATGCTGCCACCTGGATGCACGGCAAGCACACGCTGAAGTTTGGCGTCGATTTCCGGCGGCAACAAAGAAATTTTTTCCAACTGTCAAGCCCGCGCGGCTGGTTTGTGTTTGGAGGAGCATACAGTGCCGATCCGAGTACTACCGCCGGAGGGAGTGGCGTCGCGGATTTGCTGTTTGGATACACGGCTTCGAGTGAGCAGGACTTTCTCGCTGGTTTGTACCCGACGCGCTATTGGGACCTGGCAGAGTTTGTGCAAGACGACTATCACGTCAGCCCCAATTTTACGTTGAACTTCGGCTTGCGCTATGAGATTGCGTCGCCCGCGAACGGACGCGTTGGAAACTTCGATTTCAACAAGGGGATTGTCGTCACATCTTATGGGCCGGGAGCCGTCTCGCACGGTGGAGTTCAGTTCGATAAGAGCGATTGGGCTCCTCGTCTGGGCTTTGCGTGGTCTTTACCGCGGAACACTGTCGTACACAGTGCTTTTGGTATTTTCTATTCGTCAGAAGGAAATATCTTTGATGATCTGGGGTTGAACCCTCCTCAACTTGCGTTCTGGGCTGCCACGTATCCGAGTGGTGTTGTCCCTGGGGCGCAACAACTCATTTCCAGTGGATTCCCGGCGGCGGTTCCGGTTGGCTCGGCGACAAATATTCTCGGGCCGGTAAAGACGACCGGACCGAAGCGCATCATGCCCCGGATCATGGAATGGAATGTCTCGGTTCAGCACCAATTCGCGTCGAACTGGATGGCTCAGGTTGGATACGTCGGAACCCGCGCGTATCACTTGTGGAACCATGAAGCCAGCGATCTCAATCAGGCGACTCAACCGCTGGATACCAACTTCTGTGGTACTGATCTGTCGAACTGCGATCAGCCGAATTATGGCAGACCCTACGCCGGGCAGCAGCCGAATATGACGCAGATTCTGCCGCTCGATTATGCCCAGTTAGAGATGTTCTATAACGCATTTCAGGCATCGCTGAATAAACGCTTCGCGAATGGCTTCAACTTCCTGGCGGCTTACACCTTCGCCAAGAACCTGGGTAACGCGGACGGCAACGTGGGTGGATTCATTCAGAATTCGTTTCGCGCCGATCTGGAGCACGGGCCGGTGACTCCCGATCTGCGGCAGCGCTTTACGTTGAGTTACCTCTATGAGCTTCCTGTTGGCCACGGGCGACCCTTTGGTGGAGACATGAAGGGAGTGGCAGACGCGGTGTTCGGGGGATGGCAGGTTGCCGGCATCACCTCGGCGCAGACGGGCGAGGCGATCACCGCAGTAATGTCGGCCGATTTCAGCAATACAGGAAGCTTCAGCTACCGACCTGACCAGGTCGCGAACCCTTACAACTTTTCATTTAACACTACGTCGCAGGGGCAGGATTATCAATGCTCGAATCCCGGTCATCAGACGCTGGATTGCTGGTTCAATCAGGCGGCGTTCGTGACGCCGTCTCTCGCGCCCGGCCAGCAGGCGGCGCACGCCTACGGCAACTCGAAGGTAGGAAATCTGCGGGGGCCGCATCTGGTCGATTTCGATTTCGTTCTGCAGAAGAATTTCAAGGTCTTCGAACAGCAGCAGTTGCAGTTCCGGGCTGAATTCTTCAATTTGTTGAACCATCCGAATTTCGGGCTGCCCGGAGGCGCAGGTCAGATTCCGGTTGATTTCCCCGGGGCGGCGGCGATTACCAGCACGGCAACAGATAATCGGCAGGTGGAATTTGCGTTGAAATATACGTTCTAGGGCAAGAATCCTTCCCCCGAGGCACTTATTCCAAGGCAGGGATGCTTCGACTGCGTCGGAGTTCCGCTTCGCTGCACTCCGACTCCGCTCAGCAAGACATTGCGCTTGGTGGCACAGAGAGAGGGTCAAAGTATTTCCTAGGCCGCTCTGTGACCCGGGTCTTGGCACGACGGGTCTCCTACAGCATTTTCCCTAGCTTTGTAACTGCCCCACTCCGGCCCCTCTGTAATGAAAGAGACGAGTGTGAACCTCGTCCAATTTTTGCGTCATGAAAGCGGGCGGTCGCATCCTTCGGCGGTAGGGCATAATGTAGCAATCAGTCTTATCAATGGGGATAACTATGAGTGTGAGAGCTGCGAGATTTCGTTGGGCAGTCCTGTCTATCTGTATGGCGGCTGCGAGCATGCAGGCTGCTGATAATCCTTTTCACGACGCACCGAGTTCCGCCAAGGCGATGAAGAATCCACTGGCAGGGCAGCAAGCCGCGATCGACGCCGGCAAAACCGTGTACGCGCGAAACTGCCTTTCGTGCCACGGAAGGACACTGCAGGGTACCGGTAATGTGCCCTCGCTTGCTGACGGCAAGCTGAAGGGGGTTACTGCGGGTGAGGTGTTTTGGTTTATCACCAAAGGGGACAAGGACAGTGGAATGCCGTCTTGGGCCTTCCTGCCAGAAGACAAGCGCTGGCAGGTGGTGAGCTATGTAGAGGCGGTTGTGTCAGGGAAAGTCGTTGCGGAGGCGAGGAGCGCAACCCCCACGGCCAGCGCAGAGACTGCGAAGGTGAAAGATAGCGCTCCCAATCCTCCCTTCACCGATTTCCGTTATGAGAAGCCGGGCACGGTCCGCAAGATTACGGTTAACGATTTGCCGAAGCCTTTTGCAACAAAATCTTCCAGCAATGGTCCGGACCTTGTCGCGCGTCCCCAGAATGCCTGGCCCGTCGCGTTGCCGGGGTTCAAGGTTGATCTCTATGCCTCCGGTCTGGAGAACCCGCGGCTCATGCGGACTGCCCCGAACGGGGACATTTTTTTGGCAGAGATGCAACCTGGGCGCATCCGCGTTTTCCGTGGCATGACCAGCGATGCCAAGCCGGAACAGATGAGCGTTTTCGCGAGTGGACTTAAACACCCTTACGGCATCGCGTTTTACCCGCCGGGTCCCAACCCGCAGTGGGTTTATATCGGTGGTGAAACCGAGTTAGTCCGGTTCCCATATCACAGTGGCGATATTAAGGCGACTGGTCCGGCGGAGCATATTGCAGACTTCCCTGGTGGCGGACACGACACGCGAGCGGTCGAGTTCTCGCAGGATGGCAAGAAGCTGTTCGTAGCCGTTGGGTCGGGTTCGAACGTGGATGACCCTGATACGCATCCTGAAGAAAAGGATCGCGCCGATATTCTGTATTGCGATCCGGCGAACTGCCAAATGAAGGTGTACGCGTACGGTATTCGCAATGCTGGGGGTGGAATTCTAGTGAATCCGCAGACCGGGGAGTTATGGTGCTCCGTGAATGAGCGCGATGCTCTGGGCGACAACCTGGTGCCCGATTACATCACGCACGTTGAAGAGGGCGGATTCTACGGATGGCCCTGGTGGTATATGGGACCTCATCAGGATCCGCGGCACGAAGGAAAGCATCCGGAACTGAAGGATAAGGCCATTGTTCCGGATGTGCTGCTGCAGCCCCACAATGCATCGCTCGAGTTCACGTTCTATCAAGGGGATAAATTTCCAGCGGAGTACAAAGGCGATATTTTCGCCTCGGAGCATGGTTCGTGGAACAAGGCGGTACGTGTGGGCTATGAAGTCATTCGGGTCCCGCTGCACCAGACAGGGCATGCGACCGGGGAGTATGAGGACTTCTTGACCGGCTTCGTGCTTCCGAATGGCGACGTTTGGGGACGGCCGGTTGGGATGACCGAGGCTCCGGATGGTTCATTGTTGGTGAGTGACGACGGGTCGAACTCGATTTGGCGGGTCAGCTACACGGGGAAGTGAATCTGGCATTCCGGAACCGATAGGGTTGTTTCACAAACAGCTAACAACCCGCGAGTAAAGTGGTCACATCCAAAAACGGGTGGACCGACCATGGGATTCGGAAAAGCCGAAAACATCTTCTCAGCCATTGGAAGGGCGGGCTGAGCAGGTTGAGTTGTTTCGGGACGTATTGCAGGCGCTCGAGGACAGCCGCATCCCCTACGCGGTCTCGGGCGCTTTTTCTTTGCGCCAGCATACCGGAATCTGCCGGTACACCAAAGATCTGGATTTATTCCTAACTGCACGGAACTCGCCTGCCGCGCTGGAGTGCCTGCAGAAGGTAGGGTTGGAATGTGAAGTCACCGATCCCGTCTGGCTGTCGAAGGCCTGGCGTGATGGGTATTTCGTCGACCTGATTACGGGCATGAGCAACGGCATCATCAATGTTGAGGACTCATGGATCGGCCGGGCGCGTCCGGCGGTTGTGTATGGAGTGAAAACACGGGTGCTTGCTCCGGAGGAGCTCGTGGCATCCAAGATTTTTGTGGCCAAACGCGAGAGGTTCGACGGAGCCGATATTGCGCATGTGATCTATGGGGCACATGACAGCTTCGATTGGGCGCGTGAGCTTGAACTGGTGGGTGAGCATTGGGAGATGCTGCTCTGGGCGCTGGTTCTGTTTCGCTATGTATATCCGGCAAGAAGTCACTATGTGCCCTCGGAGATCTGGAGCGAGTTGCTGACGCGCTTCACGAAAGAAGTGGAGAATCCGGATTCAAGGGCTTTGTTCCGCGGCAGTCTGGTTGACGAGAACCTGTTTGCCATTGACCTTAACGAATGGGGGCTGCCGAATTTGCTGGAGGAAAGCCGCAGGTTGCGATTGGCGAAAATGAAGCGCGACCGTGCTTCGTGCCAGAAGGTGATGAGGAAGCAAGCATGAGAATTGCCGCCAGCGCCGATCTGCATTTCAGTCCGCAGAGCTACGCGAAGTTGAAGGATCAGTTTGAACGCGTGCGCGACGATGCAGATGTGCTCGTGCTGGCTGGCGATCTCACCAATTACGGGCAGCCGGATGAGATGGAGCCATTGCTGAATGTGCTCGTGCGATTGCGTTTGCCGACTGTGGTGGTGTTGGGCAATCACGACTACGAAAGCGGCAAAGAAGAAGAACTGCGGCGGATGCTGATTGCTGGAGGCATCAAGGTTTTGGATGGCAGTGGTTACGAGCGCGACGGAGTTGGGTTCGCGGGTGCGAAGGGATTTGTGGGAGGCTTTGGGCGCGGAGTGCTTACCGCATTTGGCGAGCGCGAGGTCAAAGATTTTGTGAAGGCGTCGATCGATGAGACGATGAAATTGGAGCGCGGTATTTCCCAGTTGCGCGCCCCCAAGCGGGTAATCGTGGTGCACTATTCTCCGATTGCGGAGACGGTTGAGGGGGAGGCACGAGAGATCTTTCCGTTCCTGGGCAATTCACGGATGGCTGAGGTCATCGACCGTCATGGGGCTGATCTTGTTTTGCATGGTCATGCGCATCACGGGAAGTTGGACGGACACACGAAGGGCGGGATTCCGGTTCACAATGTGGCGATCTCGTTACTGCAGGCGCAGAGTCCGTCGCGGGTGTACCGCATCTTCGAGATGTAGCTAGTGGAAGTCGTGTGAACTGGTTTCGGCTTTCGTGACGAAGAGTGGCTGCACGCGTTCAGCACGGACCGAGATCACATTGTCCTGATTCTGCAGGATTCCTTCGACGGCAAGAAATCGTTCGCTCGTGAGCAGCAGGCGGTTCTCGTGAAACAAGTCTGGGCGCACGATTGCGTTGGCCACTCCGGTTTCATCTTCCAGAGATAAAAAAACAAATCCCTTGGCGGTGCCGGGACGCTGGCGGGTGATTACGCATCCACCGATGCGGAGACGCTTGCCTGTGGGCAGGTCGCGCAGTTCGCTGGCGCGGCGGATTCCCATGGCACTGAGCCACGCGCGCTTGTAGGCCATGGGGTGCGGGCCGACGGTGAGTCCGGTACCGTGGAAGTCGGCGACCAGGCGCTCTTCGTGATTCATGGGTGTTAGGGGAGATGGGGCGTCAGGCTCGGGTTGATTTTCCAGGAGTGGGCCGGAAGGGCGTACGGCGCGTTCGACTTGCCAGAGAGCGTCGCGGCGGTGGAGGGGGAGTTTCGAGTTTCTAGTTTTGGGTTTCGAGTTGTGAGCCGCTGCATCAGGTAGAGATTCCTCCGCCCCTCGCTTTCGCTCGGGGGTCGGAATGACAACGTTATGGAGAACATTCGTCCTGCTCACTGGCCACTGCCCACTGGCCACTGTATTTAACGCTCCGATTGCTGCCAGCGTGGTGAGTTCGTCTTTGCGCAATTCGGGTACGCGGCGGGTGAGGTCGTGGATGGAGGTGAAGGGAGCCAGCATCCGTTCGCGAAGCAAGGAGCGAGCGGCTTCTTCGCGCAGACCACGAACGTAGCGCAGGCCCATGCGGAGAGCGATGGTGTCGGCACATTGGGTGTCGTCCCTACGAGATTCGTTCCATGTGTCTGGCGCTTTCCCAGGACTTGCATCTTGGGCTAACGAATGCCATCCCTGACAGGACTGGATGAGTTCGTACTTAGCGTTCACATCTTCCTCGATGTTCTTTCGCGTACCCGAGATACGAACGGTATCCGGATGCGTCTCGAGATTCTTCCGCCCCTCCGGGGCTTGTACATTAATGACCGCTGCTATCCCACGGCTTGCGCCGTGGGCTACATTCTGTCGCCGCTTCGCGGCTGGGTCTTTGCTGGGACCGGGGAATTGAGTGTTGGACAATGGGCTCGGGACCCGGGGGTCAGGACTCGGGACTCGCTGCAACGTGCAATTCCAATCTGACTTTGTCACATCTATTGGCAGAAGCTTCAAGCCGTGGCGCTGTGCGTCTTTCACGATCGTTGCCGGAGAATAAAATCCCATCGGTTGATTGTTGAGCAGCGCTGCTGTAAATGCGGCGAGGTAGTGGCATTTCAGAAAAGCGCTGGCGTAGGCGATCAGCGCGAAACTGGCGGCGTGCGATTCGGGGAAGCCATAGAGTGCGAATGACGTGATCGAGAGAATAATTTCTTCCTGTGCCTTGGGAGAAATTCCATTGGCGGTCATGC
Organism: Candidatus Sulfotelmatobacter sp.; assembly: GCA_035264195.1. Taxonomy (GTDB): domain Bacteria; phylum Acidobacteriota; class Terriglobia; order Terriglobales; family Acidobacteriaceae; genus Sulfotelmatobacter. The sequence continues at coordinate 28,032 of DATFQQ010000453.1, forward strand.
CGGCGCGGAGTCTGGCTTCGATCTCGCGCATGCGAGCTTGCGAACGCTTGAATCCCATGGCGCGGCGGAGGTCTTCGGCTTCGCCTCCGGTAAAGTTGGCGGCGATCATGGCAATGCGCAGCAGTTGCTCTTGGAAGAGCGGGACGCCAAGCGTGCGTTTGAGCACGGGTTCGAGGGAAGGGTGCGCGTAGGTCACTTCCTGGCGTCCCTGACGGCGCTCTAAAAATGGATTCACCATCTGCCCGACGATTGGCCCCGGGCGAATGATCGCAACCTGCACGACTACGTCGTAGAAACGTATGGGCCGCAGGCGCGGCAGGCACGACATCTGCGCGCGGCTTTCTACCTGGAACATGCCGACCGTGTCGGCCTGCTGCAGAGTGGAATACACCTGCTTGTCGTCCTGCGGCAGGTGCGCGAGATCGACCTCTTCGTGATAGTGATCGCGAATCAGTTCGATGGAATCTTTGAGCACGGCCATCATGCCGAGGCCGAGCAGGTCGACTTTGATGATGCCCATGTCGGCGCAATCTTCCTTGTCCCATTGCACGACGACGCGGCCGGGCATGGAGGCGGGCTCGAGCGGAACGACGGAATCGAGTTGTCCCTGGCAGATAACCATGCCGCCTGAGTGCTGGCCGAGATGGCGTGGCATGTCCTGTACGGCGAGGCAGAGTTCGTAATACTTACGCAGTCGAGGATGCGTTAGGTCGAGCCCAGCGTCGCGGAATCGGCGGTCGAGCGCGTCGTTCTCGTCGCGGAATTCCCAGGTAGCGACGGCGGCGGAAATTTTCGCGAGTGTTTCTGCATCGAACCCGAGCGCCTTGCCCATTTCGCGCGCGGCCATGCGGTTGCGGTAGGTGATGACATTGGCGGTCATCGCCGCGCCGCGCTCTCCGTATTTGCCGTAGAGATACTGGATGACCTTTTCGCGCTCGTCGCCGCTGGGCAGGTCGAGATCGATGTCGGGCCACTCGCCACGCTCTTCCGAGAGGAAGCGTTCGAAGAGTAGTTCCATGCTCACGGCATCGACCGCCGTAATGCCCAGCGAGTAGCAGACGGCGCTGTTGGCGGCCGATCCGCGTCCTTGCACGAGGACGTTTTGTTCGCGACAGTACCGGACGATGTCCCAGACGATGAGGAAGTATCCGGCGAGTTTGAGCTTTTCAATCAGTTTCAGTTCTTTCTCGATTTGCAGCCGGGCTTTGGCTTGCAGTTCAGGCGGCTTGCGGCCATAGCGTTCATGAAATCCTTTCCACGCTTTCTGGTGCAGATAAGAATTCATCGTCTCGCCTTCCGGTACGGGGTAACGTGGAAATTCGTAGCCGAGATTGTCGAGGGTGAATTCGAGACAGTCAGAAAGCTCGAGCGTGTTCTGGATGGCTTCAGGCAGGTCGGCGAAGAGTTGCTGCATCTCCTGCGGAGATTTCAGGTGGCGCTCGGAGTTGCGGGCGAGCAGGCGTCCGGTAGTAGAGAGGGTGCGGTGATTGCGAATGGCAGTGAAGGCATCGCAGAGTTCGCGGGCTTTGGGAATGGCGTAGTTAACGCCGTTAGTTGCAAGCAGCGGAAGTTGAAACGAGCGGGCAAGATCGATGGCAGCGCGGTTGCGGGATTCTTCTTCACGGTGAAAGTGGCGTTGGAGTTCGACGTAGACATTGCGCGGGCCGAAGGTGCTGATGAGTTGATCAATCTGGCTGCGCGCTTCATCGATGCCACCTTGCTGAAGCGCCGCTGCGAGTGGGCCTTCTTCTCCACCGGTGAGGCAGATGAGTCCCTCGGCGTGTTCTTGTAGTTCCTGTGTGGTGACGGCGCCTTCTCCTTTTTTCGCGCGCAGCTTCATTTTGGTGATCAAGCGGCAGAGGTTTTGGTAGCCGGTGCGAGAAGAGACGAGTAAAGGAAGGCGGAATGTTTTGTCCCTTACCACAGCTTTGTCATTCCGAGCGGAGCGAGGAATCCCTGCCTCTTTTACGGACTGCTGGGGGTAGGGATCCTTCGACTGCGTGGATTCTGCGCTTCTCGCAGAATCCACTTCGCTCAGGATGACAGAGCGTTGGGGGAGCGCTGGTTTTGCTCCGCTCAGGATGACGCCTCTTAAGGAGGCACAGGAGACTTCGGCTCCAATGTGCGCCTTGATCTTGGCCTTATCTGCCGCCAGATGGAATCGCGGCGCGCCGTAGATACCGTCGGTGTCGAGCAGAGCCATGGCTGGCATGTTGAAGTGCTGACACACGCCGACCAGTTCCTCGGGCAGGGAAGCGCCTTCGAGGAAGCTGAAGGCAGAGCGGGCGTGGAGTTCTATATACATTTAGTCATTGATTCATTTAGTCATTTAGTCATTGAACAACCATTTCAATCCGCAATGACTCAATGGCTAAATGATGACTAAATTCCATCAGTCATAGGTTCCCTCTACGAACCACGACCCGCCGAGCAGATCGTGGACGAGGCGGTAAAACGAGATGGCTTCGCCGTTGCGCAGGGCCAAATCCCATTCGTCGCGGGACCAGGCATCGCGCTCCCACCAGTCGCCGGAAAAACGCCAGGGGCCAGCCTTCCAGAGGACATTTCCTTGAACATCTTTTCTGCGGCAGGCCAAATGCACTGGTTGCCCATTCTCCAGCGTGACGTTCGCGCGTAGCGGCGGACGGAATCGCCGCAGGGCAGTGATGGCGGCTTGTGCCTCCGTGGAGTCTGGGGTTTTCTTCTGCGGAGTTTTGCGCGCAACTTCGGCGACGAAACGGCGCATGCGAAATCCTTCGGGATGATGCGTGTCGAGCAATTCCAGCGCTCCAACTTTGTGCTCGCCGACGATACCGGCTATGCGGGCGAGCGTAAGTTCGAGTTTTTCCGGCTCGGGCGCTGGTGGGAGAAATAATCCACCCTGCGCGGAACGTGGTCGCGCTGGTTCTGCTGCCAAATGGATTTTTACGATGGGTGCTCCCGGTGGATGCGCATTTAAATCGAGTTGCAAGAGCTTCAGGAAAACCTTGGAATCAAGCATAGGAAGCGGAAGACTGAGCTTGCGGATAAATCTGGTTTGCCTGGTGGAAATAATTTGTGAAGCTGTCTGTGTAGCCACCGTTCCGTCGCTCTCGCTGGAAATGCCGGGGTTTTCATAATCATCCTCGACGCCGGTGAGATTTGAGAGTTCGAGCGTTAAGCGTAATTCCTGTGTGGCGAGCGCGCGAGAACCCAGGCGTGCACAGATTTGTTCGAGCAGGCGATTCAGCAGGAAGGCTAAAGGCTCGAGCAAGACAATCGGATGCTCGAGTTCCACAGCTTCTTCGAATAGCAGCGGCGCTTCGACGGGAACCAGAGTGCGTGAAGCTGTACCTCGCGCCAGTTGCTGCAGATGCAGGCCCTGCTGTCCGAGGCGTTCGCTTAGCGCAATCTCTGGCAGCGCCGCCAAAGCGCGCAGGTTGCGAATGCCCCAGCGGTCGAGGGTTTCGAGGAGGCGATCGGCTTCTTCTTTCTGATCCGCTTGCAGACGGTCATCAAATAAAACTTTTACTGGTAGCGGGCCAAGGTGGTCGGCTTCTTTGCATGTGGGGATTACAGTGACTCCGGAAAATCCACGGGCGGCAATTAGGGCAGCGTCTGGGTTCGAGGCGATCGCGATGTGAGCTTTAAGTCCAAGTGACACGGCGCGTTCGAAAATGGCGCGGGCAATTTCTGGCAGCGATCCCAGCAAAGATTCCATGCCGGCAAGGTCAAGCAGAACCGTGTCGCAAGCCGAATCTTCCACGCAAGGGGAAAACGATTGGGCGCAGTCGAGCAGGGCAGCGTATGCCGAAGATTCCTGCAGCGTAGAGCGCAGGCGCAAGGCGAGTTCCGTGCAGAGTTCGCCTTGGGTCTTGCTCATGCCGGGCGCGATTCCGAGGTCACGCGCTTGTCCGTTTACCGCAATAATTTTTTCAAGCGGGGGCTTGCCTTCGAGGATGGCGAGTGGATGCGTCGCCAGATCCGGCTCGGCGCGAAGCGCGGCGGCTACGGAAAAATTCGGAACGTAGATGCAGGCGAACGGCATGGAATCATTGAGTCATTGAGACATTTAGCCATTGGGTGATTGAGCCATTTCGTTTGTTTATCCCGCCCACGCGGTTTTGGTTTCGAAAATTACGGATTGCGCCGGCTTGCGTTCGAAACGTGAACGTATTAGTTCAGCGTTGATTTCGAGTTTGGTTAGCAGGTGCGCGTGTGAGGGAAGCGAATCAGGTGGTGCACCAGATAGAGATTCCTCCGCCCCTCGCGTTCGCTCGGGGGTCGGAATGACAACGACTTGATTTTTGGCTGATCCCAACTGCAGCAGCAATGATGAGCAGCTTCCGGCAATGGGTTGTTGCTCGATCGCGAGCAGGATCGTCGGCTTGTGTTCGACGGCGCGGCGGAAGCGGAACCATGTTGTCATCGGGATGTGGCGGGCGGCTTGCGGAGGCAGGTCGGCGAGGTCGAGGACGATCAGGCTGAAGCCTCCACTTTCGAGCAACAGGTCTGTTGCGCGCAGGACTTGCTCGAGACGGTGCTCGAAGGCGCGTGGCTTGGTGCGGTCGAAAACCCCCGCTTCTCGCGCAAAAGACGCGCGAGAAATGGGGCACCCATCCTGCTTTGCCGGCGATTTTTGCGGAGAAGTTTTAGGCGAAGCATCCTCTCCGCAGCGCACCCATAATAGGTGATCCAAATCGACACCGGCTGCTGCTATCGACTGCGGGTCGAGAGTGTCGCTGGCATCGATGAGGGCGCAGTATTCGCCACGCTGGGTAGCGGCGGCCAAAGTTGCCAGCATTACGCTGGTGCGTCCGGAGGAGAGTGTGCCGCAGAGTTCGGTGAGGCATCCCCGAGGCAGGCCGCCGGTCAGGGCATCGAGTGCGGCAATGCCGCTGGTGACCATTTCAGGTGCCGGGCGGATTTCGAGCCTGGAAGCCGGGGTGATGCTTGCAGGAGGAATTTTTGAGTTTTGATGGTTGATTGCTGATTGAAGAACCAAAGCAGCCGCAGATTGCTGTTTTGGGGCAGTCGAAGGTATGCCCGCTCCTGGAGCATCATCGTCATCAAAAAGAAAAGGGCGGCCCAGGGCCGCCGAAGTGGAAACCACCACGGTAGACATAGAATCCTCAAGGATTTTCAGGGAACACTGGACCGGAAGCCCAGAGGCGCTTATTTTCGCTTTTTATTCGCCTATAAAAATTCTGCTCTCTACCGGAGTGTTTGTCAAGAGGTTAGGTAACTGTCGACAAAAAGGGCGACTCAGAGCGCCCCAATCGCCTGCAGTTGCTCACTTCCCCCACCTCCATCCGTCTAAGCCCACCAGCACCGATTCCCTGTGCTCAATTCACGATTTCCAAATCAGTTTCTGAAACGACGGCTGCCCGATATGTCCAGAATCGGCAGCGAGAAGGAGATTTCCATGCACAAAAGTCGTCTGCTCGTTTTGTTTGCCGGTGTGGTGTTGGCTGCTGGTGTGGGACATGCGCAAACTGCCACGGGGGAAACCCTGATGCTTAAGCTGCCGCGCGCCAGCCAGCACGCGCTTGTGTCGCAACGCATCGGGATCACTGATATCACGATTAACTATCACCGGCCGATGGCCAACGGGCGCCAGATCTGGGGCAAGGTCGTCCCATATGGGCAGGTATGGCGTGCCGGGGCGAATGAGAACACGACGATCACCTTTACCGATCCGGTGACCATCGAAGGGCAGGCGCTCGATAAAGGCACCTACGGCATACACATGATCCCGGGCGAGAGCCAGTGGACCGTGATCTTCTCGAAAAACTCAAGCTCGTGGGGAAGCTTTACTTACAAGCAGGACGAAGATGCCCTGCGCGTGACGGTGAAGCCTCAGCCGACCGACGCGCACGACGCTCTGGCCTACGATTTTAACGACGTCAAGCCGGACTCTACCGTCGTGACCATGAGCTGGGACAAGGTCGCCGTTCCGTTCAAGGTGCAGGTCAATGTGAACGACATTGTGACGGCCAGTATTCGTCAGCAGATTCACGGTCTCAACCAGTACTACTGGGAAGGCTGGGACGATGCCGCTCAATATTTCCTTGCCAACAAGATCAATCTCGATGAGGCGTTGAAGGATGAAGATCTGTCGATTCAGGCCGAAGAGCGTTATGACAATCTGATGAACAAGTCGAAGATTCTGTCGGCGCTGGGCCGAAATCAGGATGCGGAAGTGTTCAAGGCCAAGGCGTTGGACAGGGCGAGCGCGCTGCAACTTTATTTCTTTGCGCGGCAATTGCAGGGAGAAAAGAAGCAGGATGAGGCATTGGCGCTTTTCCGTTCCACGGCAAAAAAGTTTCCGGACTATTGGACTTCGCACATGGGACTCGCGCGGGTCTACAGTTCGCAGGGAGACTTCGATAACGCGGTGAAAGAAGTGAAGCTCTCGCTGACGGGTGCTCCCGATTCGAACAAATCGAATCTGGAAAATTACATGAAGCGGTTGCAGAACAAGGAAGACATCAACCGGTAGATGTAGTGTGTGGCTGCAGTTCTGCCTGAAAACAGCAATGTCATGCTGAGCGGAACAGTGAGATCGCGTATGCGATCTCACTGTGGAGTCGAAGCATCCCTACCCGCACAAGTGCTCTTTGTGGGTAGGGATGCTTCGACTGCGAACGAGCAGCGCTTCTCGCTGCTCGTTCTTCGCTCAGCATGACATTTTTTACTTCTTAACTTCGTTACCAGACTCTGCAGGCGTTGGCTCTTACCATCCTCTGTCCCGCTTTACAGCTGAAGGCCTGCTCGAACTCCGGCATGTTCGACAGCACATTGTCGATGCGGTATAGAGGCAGCGAGTGGGGATCAGAGGTAACGATCAGGCGTGCGATCTGCGGGCGCACATTCGCGCACCACGAATACGCATTCGACAAGAAGAAGCGCTGGCGGTAGGTCCAGCCGTCGTCGCCTTTGTCGTCGAGCGACTTGCCTTGTTGCTTGAGGTCTGCCTCGAGTGCGGCTAGTGCAAGGCGGATACCGCCATTGTCTGCCGTATCTTCTCCTTGAGTCAGCAGGCCATTTTGCTTTACCCCTGCTCCGGCATCGGGCACTTCCTGGGTGTACTCGTCAGAGATGCACTTGCCGCGCTCGTCGTATTTCTTTGCGTCGTCGTCCGTCCACCAGTCGCGTAGGTTCCCCTTGGCGTCGAATTTGCGGCCTTGATCGTCAAACCCGTGAATGATCTCGTGGCCGATGACCATGCCGATCGCGCCGAAGTTCACTGCATCATCCTTGGCAGGATCGAAGAACGGCGGTTGCAGAATTCCCGCGGGGAAGTTGATGGTGTTGAGTTGGGCATCGTAATAAGCGTTGATGGTGGGCGGAGTCATCGTCCACTCCGAGCGGTCAACCGGCTTGCCGATCTTGGCCACCCAGCGCTCGAATTCCGCGGACGAAGCTTGCCCAACGTTATTCAAGTAGCTGTCGCGCACGACCTTCACATTCGAGTAATCACGAAAATGCGAGGGATAGCCAATCTTGTCTTCGATCCCCTTCAACTTAACGACGGCCTGTTCCTTGGTGGCCGGGGACATCCACGACAGGCTCTGAATGTCGGAAGTCAGCGCTGTCTCGATGGCGTGTACCATTTGCAGAGTGCGAGCTTTGCTCTCGGGAGGGAACGCGCGATCGACGTAGGCTTGACCTAGTGCTTCACCAAGATCGCGATCGGCAGCGTGCACACAGCGCCGCCAGCGAGGCAGTTGCTCTTCGGCTCCGGCGAGGGTATGCGAGAAGAAGTCGAAATTCTCGTCGACCATCGCTTTCGTCAAGTATGGCGCTGAACGATGAATCGCCTGCCACCGCAAGTATGCCTTCCAGTGGTCGAGTGGATGGTCGTTGATGAGCTTTTCGGCGGCGCGGAAGAAATCAGGTGACGTTACGATGTAGTGATCGCTGGCCGGGGCCTTCACTGCCTTCAGATAGGCGTCCCAGTCGATGGAAGGGGCGAGAGTCCGCACCTCAGCGAGGCTCATTTTGTTGTTGATGTTCTTCGGATCGCGGCGCTTGATGTTATCCATCTGCGCCTGGGCCAAGGCGGTTTCCAGTTCGATCACGGTACCGGCATCAGCTGCAGCTTGTGATTCCGATTCGCCGGCGAGAACAAACATCTTCTGGATGTGGGCGCGATATTTGGCGAGGATTTCCTTCGACTTGTCGTCGGTCTTCAGATAGTAATCGCGGTTTGGAAGGCTCAGGCCGCCCTGGTCGATTTGCCCCACGACCATAGCGGCGTTGTCATAGTCCTGAATTCCGGTGAAGCCGAAGATTGCCGAGCTGCTCTGATTGTCGCCTGGCTCCCACGCTCCGGGATAAAGATGCTGCAGGTGGGCGATCTCGGCGGTGAGTTCCTTCTTCGACTTTAGAGCGCCAATGCGAGCGAGTTCTGGCGTGAGCGGCTTCAGACCGGCGGACTCAATGCCGCTTTCGTCCATGCAGGCGGCCCAGTAGTCGCCGATCTTTTGCTGGTTGGCACTGCGATTTGGGTCGGGCTTGCTGGCGCTTTCCATCGTCTCGCGGAGCACACCTTCATTCCATAGCTCTAGGCTGCTTCCGGTGCTCCAATAGACCTGATCCGCGGGGATGGGATTGGAGGTCATCCACTTGCTGCAGGTGTATTTGTAAAAGCCATCGCAGGGGTCGAGCGTTTTGTCAGCAATGTTGGCGTCGAAATGTTCGAGCTTGGCGTCTTTGGCGGCCTCCGCTGCAGCTACTTCGGGGCGTGCGGTGTGGCTTGGAAGATTCTGAGCAAAGGATGCCGATATGGCGAAGACGCAAGCCAGCGCGGCAAGGATTCGAGATATGGACATAGGTCCTCTATTGAGAGATTTTGGACACACTTTGATACTGGAAGTTACGCATTGCAGGGGCTGCGAGTTCCAGAAACGGGCTGGCTGAAGACACACGACAGCCTGACCGGTCACGATACTACAGACGGACGGGCGGCGGAGAGGTTAGCGATGCGCGGTTCGTGGTGGCGTAGTCCGAGGCCCGTTGCCTTCGACTGTGATTCTGGCGGGCCCGAAATCAGGATCCCGACGGTTGTTCTCAGGTAGGGATGTTTCGACTTCGCCGGAGTTCCGCTTCGCTACACTCCGACTACGCTCAACATGACAGTAGCTATTCTTAAACCGTTGCAGCTATATGACGGAATTAGCCCGTATTGTGTAGTCCGGCGGCGATGCCGTTAATCGTAGCTCCTAACGGATATTCGAGGTCCGAAGTGTGCTGTCCTTCTTGCTTGCGCCGCAACAACTCGACTTGAATCAAGCTCATGGGGTCCACGTAGGGATTCCGCAGGCGAATGGAGCGGGCCAGCACCCGGTTGCGGGCGAGCAACTCGCGTTGACCGGTGATTCGCAGAATCATCTGGCGGCTTCGCAGGAACTCAGCTTCCAGCATGGTAAAGACCCGCTTTCTCAGTTGGGCGTTCTTGACTAAACCCGAGTATTCGCGGGCAATTCCCAGATCCGCCTTGGCCATACCGAGTTCCACGTTACGCAGTAAGTCGGCGAACATCGGGAAGCCGCGGGAGATTTGGCGCAGCAAGGATTCGTGCGCTGCACTCTTTTCTGCGAATGTCTCGAGGGCGTGACCTACGCCAAACCATGCCGGGACCGCATGGCGGCTCTGCATCCATCCGAAGACCCAGGGGATGGCGCGAAGGTCTTCCAGGCGACGGCTCTTGCTGCGCCGGGCAGGGCGGGAGCCAATGCGGGCCAGATCCAGTTCGTTTACCGGCGTCGCCTGTTCGAAGTACTCGAGCACGTCTGGGTTCTCCGCGATCTCGCGGCGGTAAAGCCCGTATGCCTCCTGCGACATTTCTTCTATCGCTTCTTCCCACTCGGCCGGAAGGGTGCTTCTTTCGCCCGGACGCTTGAGCGCTTCCAGGCTGGCGGCGATCATGAGTTCAAGATTCCATTCGGCGAGCACGGGATCTGCGTACTTCCAGTTCAACACCTCTCCCTGTTCCGTAACTCGAATTTGGCCAGAGAAGCACCCTGGCGGCTGCGCGAGAATCGCCGAATGCGTGGGACCGCCACCGCGACCGACGGTGCCCCCTCGGCCGTGGAAGAGACGAAGTTTGATGCCGGACTCTTTGGCGGTGCTATGCAGTTCGCGATGCGCCTTGTAGAGTTCCCACGTGCTGGTGAGCATGCCTCCGTCTTTGTTGGAATCGGAGTAGCCCAGCATGACCTCTTGCCAGCTTCCCCATGAGTCGACCAGTGACTTGTACTCGGGATTGCTCCACAGCCGCCGCATCACACTAGAAGCCGCGCGAAGAGACTCGATCGATTCAAATAGGGGCACAGGCATCAGACCAGGATCGGTTGTTGATCCCTGGAGTTTGACTCCCGTCGCTTTCGCGAGTTGCACAACGGCCAGCACATCCGCTTCGGTTTCCGCCCCGCTGATGATGTAGCGTTTAATCGATTGCGCTGGGTACTTGGTCTTCAGCTGAGCAATAGTGCGGAAGGTATCGAGGAGTTCACGGATTGGTTCAGATTGCGTTTCGCCGTCAAGTGCTGGACCAACCTCCTTGAGGGCTAGAGCGTGCACACGCGCATGCTGCCGGATGTCGAGCGCGTGAAGATGAAACCCGAACTTTCGCACTTTTCGCAAAAGCGAACTCAGGTAGATGTGCGCGAGACGCTCGCCTTTATTCGACTTTAAGCTTTTCTGCACAAGCACGAGGTCGCGCTCGAATTCCTCAGCGCTCTTGTACGCCGCAAGATCATGTGCCACTTCGCGGGTGCGCTGCAATTTGTGAAAGATGTAGGAGAGAAAGCGGCGGTAGCTCTCGGCATAATTATGCGGTCCCCAGGCCAGATGGACTCCGGGGATGGAAGTCTCGTAGTGCTTAAGCCGGGCGAGTAATTCTTCCGAGATGCCTGTTTGCCGGCGCGACGAACTCAATCGATCGCTGAGCGATTCGACATTGTCGAGATATTCGCGCAGGATGAGCGATCGGGCCATTTCGAGAGCATTCCGCGTGCAATCCGGTTTGACCAGCGGATTGCCGTCGCGATCGCCACCAATCCAGCTTCCGAAATGAATGATGTTCGGAACCGAGGACTCATCGAGCTCCAGGTTGTAGACTTCGCGGAAAGATTCCACGATCTCGTCGTAGATCTTTGGCAGCGTATCGAAGAGCGAGAGCCGAAAATATCGCAGGCCCATGCGGATTTCATCGTCCACCGTGGGCTTTGCCAAGCGAACCTCATCGGTCTGCCACAGTGAGGTAACTTCTGCCCGGATCTGTTCTTCGCAGTTTTCTGCTTCCTCAGGCGTAAGGGGCAGACGGTCTAGCCGCTCCAGCTGTTGTGCGATGCGACGTCGCTTCAGGAGCACGGTCTGACGCGCGACTTCCGTTGGATGCGCCGTGAAAACTGGCGTGATCTGGATTTCACCCAATGCCGCCAGCGCTTCTTCGGCTGGAATGCCAGCCTCTTTCATTCGCTGAAGAGTTCCACGAAAAGATCCGGGAAGTGGGGCATTATCGCCATCCAGTTTTCCGGCTCGCCGTCGGCGCTTGCGATGGTTCGTTTCCGCCAGGTTCGTCAGCTCGAAGTAAGTCTCGAAGGCTTTGGTGACCTGATACGCGCGAGGAAGATCCATCTTCGAAACGATGGTCTGTGCCTTTCGCAGTAGTTCCGAAGTTGACGCCTGATCGGGATTGCGGCGAACACTTTCGCGGTGTTCGATCATCAAGTGCCGTAACTCCTCGACCGCCTCGAAGAGTTCCTGTCCGCCCTGCTCGGCCAGCACTTGCCCAAGAATCGCACCCAGCGAGCGGACGTCGCGGCGCAAAGGATTGTCTTTTGCAGGCTCGTCAGAATGGGCAGTCAATTCCGCCAGACGCGACTGTTGCTCGTCTACCTGCCACAGAAACTTGGGCTTCTTCGCCATCGCAAAGGGTTGATTCAACAGAATAAATGACGCGAGGCGATTCAGACCAAGCGGGATTCAAAATGCGCGGCGGCTATTTGGGGACTTCGAAGCGATATCCGATGCCTCGGAGAGTTTTCAGATACTGAGGATGCCGTGGATCATGTTCAATTTTCTCGCGGAGCCGCCGGATGTAGACGTCGATCGAGCGGGGCGTGACGAAGGGGGTCTCCTTCCATACCGCATCGAGCAACTGGTCGCGGGTCAACACCCGGCCGCGATGCGCCGCCAAATATTCGAGCAAGCGGAATTCGCGGACTGTCGTGAGGACGTTTCGTCCTCCCACCTGCACAGTCATCGAAGAGACATCGATCTCGAGATCGCCGAGTCGCAGGACCTCGACCCCTGTTGCCGTGTGTCCTATTCCCCGGAGCACGGTACGGATGCGTGCGATCAGCTCGCGGGGGCTGAAGGGTTTCGTGACGTAATCATCCCCGCCTAGTTCAAGGCCCTTGACGCGGTCCGCTTCGGAGGTCTTCGCCGTCAGAAAAATGATGGGAGTCGCAGAGAGTGCCGGCGTCTGGCGGATGTGACGGCACAACTCGAAGCCATCGGTGCCGGGAAGCATAACATCGAGTAAGAAGAGTGCCGGCACTTCACGCATGGCCTCGCTCAGCACGGACGCACCACTGACAAAACTCTGTACGTCGAATCCGGCGGCCTGAAGACTGTGGGCGATCAGACGCGCAATGTCTTCTTCGTCCTCGACGACAAAAATCAGCGGCCGAAGCTGCCCCGACACGCCGGGGCCAAGGATTCTTTCAGAAGGTTCGGCGGGGGAATGCATGTGTCAGGATTCTGCTTGGTAACCAGTTCAGATTGGATGAGATTCGATACTCAGAAACTCTATGGTGAGAATGTTGCGCGAATGTTGCTCGATTGTTAATGAATGATGAATTTGTAAAGCAAGTTATAAGTTGAGCGTGGAAATAGTGATGAAAGCAAGAGTCCGGTGATCAGTTCGCTGCTTTCTTTTTAGGTACGTGCCGCAGACTGCGGCCTTCGATCAGGCTGTAGAGATCCTCTGCAAGATTAGTGCTGTGGTCGCCCGCGCGTTCAAGTGCCTGTGCCATCAGTAGAATTTCAAAACCAGAGGTGTCGCCCTGCGGCACGGTTTCCGCCAAGTGCTTTTGAAAGAGGGCATGACAGATGCGATCAATTTCTTTATCCATCTGGAGGACTTTACGAGCGCACTCAAGATCGAGCTTAGAGAACCCTGTGTGGATCAAGTCGAGCATCTCGCGCAGAATGGATGACATTTCCACGAGTTGGCGCACGTCGGATAGCGGAATCTTGACCGTTCGCGCCTGCACACGCAGGGCAACGCTCATCACCAGATCGCCAACGCGTTCAAGGTCGGTCGTCGACTTCAGGCTGGACAGCAATTGACGGGCGCGGGCCTCATTAACCCGGGTGATCGCAGCGGGCAGACGTTCGTCAATTTGCCTCTCGATCAGGTCAAGCTCTTTCTCGCAATCCTTGATCGCCAGGAAAGCCATGCGTGAGGAATGCGTGAGGAGGTCGCGAACATTGAAAGCTGCGTCGCGGGCGATCAGGCAGGCTTTCAACGCGAGGCGCCAGAGATCGTCGGGGCCGGCTGCTCGCACTTCTTGCCGACCCGGTACCGTCTTTGCCAGCTTAGGACGAGCATTGCCTTCGCCTGCCTGACCTTCACTCTTTCGCATCTGTAGAGCTTTGCGTGGCATCGAAGTGGTAAGTAGAGCTATAAGCCTGAGAGTTTATTCTCGCAATGTGAAAGGATCGTTACAAGTTTGCCGATCGGTTGTCGCAGGGGGCAAACTAGTAAATTCCTTTGGAGGGGCTTTTCGTGAATCTCGCCGACTACTTGCGCCGTGAATTCTCCTACAACGCTTGGGCCAATAAGGAGGCGTTAACCGCCATTGAAGCGGCCGGGGGACAGGATGCGCGCTCGCTGAATCTGATCGCTCACATTTTTGCCGCCGAACGAGTCTGGCTCGAGCGCTTGACACAACAAATGCAGAGTGTTGCGGTATGGCCGAGCTTTGACTTGCATCGTTGCCACCAGGAAGCGGCCGACCTCGCGTCCCGCTGGCACGAATATCTTGATCTGGCTACCGCGGGAGATGTTTCGCAAGCCATCTCGTACAAAAACACCAAAGGTGAGTCGTGGACCAGCACGATCGTGGATGTGTTGACGCATGTCATCGTGCACTCTGCGTATCACCGCGGCCAGATTGCCAGCCACATGCGCGAAACCGGACACACGCCTGCCTATACCGACTTTATCCACGGAATTCGACAAGGGTTCGTAAAGTAGTCTGCCCAAGGCGCTTTCGTCGGGGCGGTTCTTTGCCCCAGCCAGCCCAAAGACGTAATATCTCTGCAATGACGAAGAAGATCGTTTATTTCCTTCCGGTCCTGTTTGTTGGTTTTCTAGTCGGCGCCGAGCAACCCAAAATTCCGCCCATGCCCGCAGCCGTTACCTTTAATTCCGTCGCCTCGATCAAGAGCGGTATTGAGGTTTACTCACTCATGGGGATGGGCACCAAGCGAACATGGGATGACGTTTCCAATCAGATGTACGTGCTCTCGTTGAAGTCAGGGAAGTGGGTGGAGGGCCGTCCGGTACCTGGGGTTGCGGGCCGGCTGGGGTCAGCTGCGATTGGGGCAAAGGGCCAGGTTTTTGTGTTTGGGGGATATGTGATTGATGGCCAGGGAAACGAGCTCACCGTGGGCGACGCCAATTCCTACATACCCGACGACCATCGCTGGTACCGCGCGGCGGATCTGCCGATCCCGGTCGACAATGCCGTAATCGGCGTAACCCATGACCGTTTCATCTACATCATTGGTGGGCGAGCAAAAGACGGTCCGGTGAACAACGTCCAGGTGTACGACATCGACAAGAACGCTTGGAGCCAGGCTACGCCCTCGCCTGGAACGCCTGTGTTTGGGCATGCAGGGGGTATTGCGGATGAAACGATTGTCTATGTTGACGGCGCCAAGAAAGGTGCGGCAAATGGCCAGTACGTTGCTTCAGATGAATGCTGGATAGGCAAAATAGATCGTAAAGACCCAAACAAGATTGAATGGAGCAAACTTCCTGCTCATCCGGGTCCCGGTCGCTTCGGAATCGTGGCTGGAGCGGGTGAACGCGATCACCGTGTTCTGTTTTCAGGAGGGACGGTGGTTCCCCACAATTTCAAGGGCGTTGCCGCCGACGGGAAACCAGCCGAACTCTCGCCGGTGACCTTTGTGTTTGATCTTCACGGTTCGCGGTGGGAGACGATCGTGGAAGATACCTATGACGTGCGCGCAGACACGCGTGGACTGGTCTTTACGCCTCTAGGGCCCTTGGTCCTTGGAGGGACGCTGAAAAATTCCGCAGTTTCGGCACGAGTTCTTGCCTTGCCTAAGAAATAAGGTGGCAGCGGTAATCGAGGTCTGGACAGTTCACGCTGGCGGTATGTCTCGCTGGTTCAGCATTCGCAATGTCTTTGGAACTTTGGAAGCGCACGCAGTTGCTTCTGTGGCTCGATTCGGCTGCGACCCCTAAGCCCTTTCTAACAAACACCTCAGCTCACCATACCTTAGTTATCTTTCCGCACAGCACACTGCCGACTATGATCGCCTTGTTCCAGAGAGCGAACATCACTCATACCTCCTGAGGGAGCGGCAGATGGACCTCCGACCATTTGCCGCTTTTCTACTTGGAGGCGACACGCTCTTGCGGTAATATGCTCAAAGCTAGTTCGTTTCCTGTGGGGACCAAGATTTCGAAACGATCCACGCTGAGGAACACC
The DNA here is from genome assembly GCA_035264195.1 of Candidatus Sulfotelmatobacter sp. GTDB lineage: Bacteria > Acidobacteriota > Terriglobia > Terriglobales > Acidobacteriaceae > Sulfotelmatobacter. The sequence goes on from DATFQQ010000453.1 coordinate 43,772, forward strand.
ATGCGAATCCCTCGATAGTTCGCCTCCACCTTTGACCCGGTCTTCGGGTTCCAGACCATCTTCAGGTTTTCAATGCGGCAAGCGTAGCTGCTTTTGCTTGCATGCGGAAAGTTCAAGGTTTTTATGGAAGCGACTGTCGGCGTGGCTGCAGGGGAGCAGCAGCGCTCATTGTGGGAGTCTCTGGCCGAGGCTGTCCGTGGATCTCATCAGGATTACACCACCGTCAATCTCAACCGCGCCATCTTGCTGTTGGCGGTTCCGATGGTATTGGAGATGGCGCTCGAGTCTCTGTTCGCCGTTGTAGACGTGGCGTGGGTCAGCAGGCTCGGAGCCGATGCGGTTGCAACTGTCGGCCTTACCGAGTCGGTGTTGAGTCTGGTTTTCGCCGTAGCGATGGGACTGAGTCTGTCAACCACAGCGATGGTGGCCCGGCGTATTGGGGAGAAAGACCCAGAAGGAGCGGCGGTTTCAGCCGTCCAGGCAATTTTCCTAGGCCTGTTCGTGTCTGTAGCGATAGGAGTTCCATGCGGAATCTTCGCGCCGAGTGTTCTGCGACTGATGGGCGCGAATCCGGCAATCGTCGCTGTCGGAAGCGGCTATACCAGAATCTGTCTCGGCGGAAGCTGCGCCGTGCTGCTGCTGTTCCTGAACAATGCCATCTTCCGTGGTGCGGGAGACGCAGCCATCGCGATGCGGTTGCTCTGGGTCTCTAACATCATCAATCTGATTCTTGACCCGTGTCTGATCTTTGGATGGGGGCCGTTTCCGAAACTCGGGGTTACCGGCGCCGCACTCGCGACCTTCACAGGCCGAAGTATTGGTGTGATGTACCAGTTTTATCGGCTGCTGAAAGGGACCGATCGCATTCGTGTTCTCGTGCGCCAAATTCGCGTCCAGTTCGACGTCTTATGGCGGTTAATGCGGGTCTCGTTCACCGGAATCCTGCAGTTTGCGATCGCGCACACGAGTTGGATCGGCCTTGTCCGCATTGTGAGCACATTCGGTGCAGCCGCCCTCGCCGGATATACGATCGCGATCCGGGTGGTGATCTTCGTGATCCTGCCTTCATGGGGATTGAGCAACGCCGCTGCTACGTTAGTCGGCCAGAATCTCGGGGCGCAGAAGCCCGACCGCGCCGAGAAAGCCGTCTGGCGTACCGGGCTGTACAACATGATCTTCCTCGGGGCGGTCGGAGTGCTGTTCATACTCTTCGCCGAACCCATCGTGGCAATGTTCATCAGTGACCCGGAGGTCGTGAGGCTGGGAGCGGCCTGCTTGCGCATCGTGAGTTATGGCAATCTCGGCTACGCCTACTTCATGGTCATGATGCAGGCATTCAACGGCGCCGGAGATACGATCACTCCGACGATCGTGAATTTCTTCGGATTCTGGTTATTCGAGATTCCGTTGGCGTATCTGCTGGCCAAGCCTTTCGGGATGCGGTCGAAGGGGGTCTTCTTTTCGATCGCAATTGCCGAGTCGTCGATGGCGGCGGCCAGTGCGATTCTGTTCAAGCAAGGAAAATGGAAGAAACAGAAGATCTGAAGCACGGCGGTTTGAAGGACGTGCAGGTTCGTATCAGGGCACGCCTTGAGGGTGCCGTAAGGGCCATCACGAATTCGGCTTTAGCCGCTGCACGCGACCGGCAGCGGCTAAAGCCGTTTTCCTTTCCGCAACGATTTTCGGCATCGCTGAAGCGATGCCCTGATACGAACCAAATTCTTGAGCGAATGAATCGTTACGCAACACTCGCATTCTCTAATGCTCGCCTCGCATTGCCGACTATCTGGCTCGCGCCAGTACGAGCGTGACGTCGTCCGGTTGTTCGTTGTCGCCGATCCAGTTGTCGACTGCGGTCGTGACGACCTGGCTAATCTCTCCCAAAGGCAGATAGCGATTGTCCCTGACCAGATCGATAAGCCGGTCTTCGCCAAATTCCCCGAAGTCATTCTCCGGCTCAGTGACACCGTCGCTGTACGCCAGGAAAATCTCACCGGGATGCATCTCGACCGATCCTTCTTCGTACGTCATACCATCGAAGAGGCCGACAACTGTCCCCCCGGCTTCTAACTTCCGCACCGATCCGTCTTCTCCAATCAGGATTGGCGGCAAGTGGCCACCATTGCTGTAGGTGAGGCGTCGAGTGCGGCCGTCATAGATCCCCAGAAACAGCGTCGCGTATTTTTCTGGGGGAGTGCTTTCGTAGAGTTGATGATTCAGCAATCCCAGCAAGGCCCCGGGAGAGACTTCGATGCCCTCCGGCCACGTGACCATCATCCTGCCAGATCCGGAGACGGCGCCCACGGCTGCGAGTTCGCGCATCTGGGGCAGACTCTCGAGGCTGTATGCGCGAACTGCTGAATGGATCGTGGCCATCAAAAGCGCCGCCGAGATCCCTTTCCCGCTGATATCGCCGACCGCAAGAATTAGTTTGTGCGAACTGGCCGCCAGGAAATCGTAATAATCGCCGCTGACTGTGCGTGCAGGCCGGCAGAATCCATAGACTTCGAGTGACTCTGACTCAGGGACATGGCGTGGAAATAGCTGGTCTTGCACCTCTTTCGCGATGGCCAGTTCGTTTTCCAGTCGCTGCTTTTCCTTTTGCTCCTGGATCAGCTTTTCGATCGAGGCGGTCATCGTGTTGAACGAATGCGCCAGGTCGGCCAGTTGATCGCTCGATCGAACTGGGATGCGGTGACTGAAATCTCCGTGATCGACGTGCCGTGTTGCGTCATGCAGTTGCGCGACGGCGCCAGTGACAGTGCGAGTCATGCGCGTGCCAATGATGAGAGCGATCAGTTCGATGATCGCGAAGAAGACCGCGACGCCCATCAGGATGTACGCAACGCCACGCACGAACTCGCCTAAGGCGGCGAATAAATGACTGTAAAGTACCGCCGGTCTCGTTGTTACTTGCAGCAATGCTCCGACTTGCTGCGGTTGTCCGTTGCTCCAGTCGACTACGGCAAGCGGTGTTCCGAATGTGATTTCGTGATCGTAAGTACCGGCCGATTCCGGCAAGGCGCCTACGGTGAAGCTTGCCCGCAACTCCTCCGGACCTTTAGTTTTCTTGGAGCCTTGCGGTCCGGTGGTGATCACGATTTCACTCTTGGATGCTGGTGACGCTGCAGGCTCGCTCGGAGGCGACGAACTCGTTTTCTGGGTCTCCGACGCATCGAACGTAAATGCCGATGTGTATAGCGTGATCTCGCCCAGATCAGAGGCGATCTTGCCAACGAGTTCCTTATCAAACGGTTCGCTCGTCACGACGGTCAATCTGTTCGCACTCACCTGTAAAGCAGAAGCTACGCGGAGATGCAGTTGATCGTGGTCGCGAACAATGTCTTGGAATTTGCCTTTCACGAATCCAGGAAGTATTAACGATGTGCCTCGAAATTCGTCGCACAGAGAGAGCGGTTTTTCTCCATACCAGGCGCACACCTGACGTCGATTCCAGACAGGGTCACTCTTCCGGAGTCCGACCAAAGCTTCGGCGATGGGCTTTTCGCCATGTTCGAGGTGAGCCGCCAGTTCGTTTGTGACCGCTGAGTTCACGGCTTCCATACTGCGCAACTGCGCATGAACCTCAGAGGTGACGACGAAGACGGCAAACTGCCCCCCTAGTCCATAGAGCGTGATCAAGCCCATCGCAACCAGCAAGACAGCGGGGATGACCCCAATGAAGACGTAGGTGACAATCAGGCGGTTGCGGAGCCGCCACAAAATCCTGCGCCGAACCCAGCGAAACGCCAGAATAAAGAAGAGGACGAAAGCAAAGAATACGAGAAAGCTAACCCATCCCCCGAGATGCTGGCCCCAGGAAAGCCGGAACAATCCGAGAAGGCTCTGCAGAAGGAACAGAACCGCGGCCAATGCGGCTAGATAGCAGGCAAGCCGCGCCATCCGGCCTTGTGGCCACAATTCTGCCTTCATCAATCGGCGCCGCAACTCTGGGTAAGACAATTCCATCGGTTTTGCCGGACGAGAGAAGATTCTGAATTATAAGGCTGCCTCAATGGCAGCACAGGGGAAAGTGACAGCGACCACCCCAATCGCCGGTGTTTTGAGTCAAATCTCGGGATAGAGATCGAAGAATGCTTCCAGGCTCGTGCGCAGCTGCTTTTCGATATCTTCCTTGCTGCCTTCCAGCACATGCATGGTGACGTGAGTTTCGCGGCCGTTCTTAAGCTTCACGGGAGCCATGCCGACCTCGGCTACATCTTCCGATGGCAGCAGTCTCATGCCATAAACCAGTGTCAAATTCGCCATGAATCGATTCTACGACTTTCTCGCTGGCACCCGCGAGTCCAGCGTCTTTTGCGATTTAGAATTCGGGCGGTTCTCGTTTAGAATTCCGCCGTGCCCAGAATTCCGGTATTTCTCCCTTGGATTACCCTCCTGGCGGTGTCCGCTGTTGGTCAGAACCCTCAGCAGCCCGCCGATGCTTCGCAGCCACCACAGGTAAAGGTCAATATGTTGAACGTGTGTTCTCCTTCGGAGGAGGAGCAAAAGGAAATCGCTGGCGCCCTGGCTCGGGTGCCGAAACAGCCTCTCTTCGACGCCGACTTCGAAGTGTCGCGCGGGCGATCGACTCTTACTGATATGCCTGCCATGCTTTCGGTTGGACAAGCGGGGCATGTGGCTGGCGAGCCTTCAGTGGCCAGCTACGTTCGGATTCGGCGCGAGTTTTCGGTACAGGCGACGTTTTCGAGCGTGCAATACTCATTCAGCAACGACGGCATAAACATGATCGAGACACTGGTGCTACACGTGCGCGATCCCAAAGATCTGATCCAAGTCTCTCTTGAGGACAGCGCCTCGGCGGTAACGAGTTCGCAGACGATGCTGGCGACGAATACCCCGGTGACCCGTGTGCGCCTGGAACGCTTTGGCAAACCCTCCGTGGCGTTAGTGCGATGTTTGGGCGTCGAGGGCGGGCCTGTACCAGACCAAACCGTCTACGAGCCGTTGTTCCGCGGTGCTTCGGATGTGCTGAGTGACTATCGCGGGCTATTGCGCGTGAAGTCAATCGTCCCCGAAGAACTGGCGAAAATTTCCGCAGACTCAAAGCAGAAGGCGGCGCCGCCAGAATCCAAAATGCGGAAGCCTGCAACACAACAGAAATAGTCCCGTGCTTATGAAGATCTCGCCCTAAAATGGCAGGTTGCATCGAAATCTGAACTCGGCCATCCAATCTACGTACAAAAACATTCATGAGCGAAACTCGAAACGTAGTCATCATCGGCTCCGGATGCTCCGGACACACCGCCGCTCTCTATACCGCGCGCGCTAACCTGAAGCCGCTAGTCATTGAAGGGCACGAACCCGGTGGTCAACTCTCAATGACAACGCTGGTCGAGAACTTTCCCGGATTTCCTGAGGGAATCATGGGGCCGCAGCTGGTTGAGAACATGCGCAAGCAGGCCGAGCGCTTCGGTGCGGAATACCGCATGGCACACCTGACGAGCGCTAATCTCAGCGAAAGACCATTTCTTTTGCACCTCGGGCATCAGCAGATCCATGCCCGCACACTCATCATCGCCAGCGGGGCCTCCGCGCGCTGGCTAGGCTTGCCTCACGAACAACAGTTGATCGGACACGGAGTGTCCTCGTGCGCGACGTGCGACGGCTTCTTCTTTTCCGGGAAGGAAATTGTGGTCGTCGGCGGCGGAGATTCCGCGATGGAGGAGGCTCTCTTCTTGACTCGGTTCGCAACCAAGGTCACAGTGATTCACCGCCGCGACAGTTTCCGCGCTTCCAAGATCATGCTGGAACGCGCGCAAAAGCACGAGAAGATCAAGTTCTTGCTCGATACCGTGGTTGAAGATGTCTATGACGCGCACAAGCAGGAAGTCACCGGCCTCAAGCTGCGCAACGTCAAGACCAATGAAGTTTGGGATTTCCCCACAAGTGCTTTATTCCTTGGCATTGGTCACGAACCGAACGCCAAAATGTTTGCCGGACAACTCGACATGGACGCCGATGGATACCTCAAAACTCACAATTACGTGTTGACGAAAGTGAACGGCGTCTATGCGTGCGGTGACGTGCAGGACCGCCGCTATCGCCAAGCCATCACTGCGGCTGGCACCGGCTGCATGGCCGCTATCGAGGCCGAGAGATTCCTGGAAGAGCAGGGACGGTGAGCTTCGGTGCTTCCTCTAAGTTGTTAAGAATGCGAGTATAGGCAGAGGTGCCATTACTTTTGTGATCTATTAGCCATCGGTAACTCTACCTTAGACTTTTCTCACTATGAAAACCCTGATGCGGCAGGGTGCGGCGAGATTGTTAATTGCTGCCCTCTCCTTCGTTGTTGGAACCCACTGTTTAGCACAAGATGCCACTCAAGCCAGCCGGAAAGTTCTGATCAAGACACCAGCGGTGTATCCGACGCTTGCGAAGTCGATGAATATCCACGGCGTGGTCAAACTCACAGCGCTCGTATTGCCCAATGGTGCCGTCAAGAGCGTAGAAGTCAAAGGCGGACACCCATTGCTGACGCAAAGCGCGGTGACTGCCGTCGGGCACTGGAAGTTTGAGGCCCAGCCTCACGAGACCACGGAGTTAATCGAAGTTAAGTTCGACACTGAATGACACGACGCAAGCCCGTTTTTGCAGTTTTATCTGTTCCGTCTTTTTCTTAACGATCGTTTCTGGAATGCTAATTCTCCTGCCGCAGCGCTCTCGTGCGCAGCAGGCTGACTCCGTTCGCAGACTGTTTGAGAGAGCTCCGGCGCCCTATCCGACTCTCGCGCGAACAATGGCGCTGCAGGGCACCGTCAAGCTCGAGGTCCTCGGCTCGCCTGATGGCAGCGTGAAAGAGACACAGATCAAAGGAGGACACCCGGTTCTGGCGCAAGCCGCCGTCAACTCTGTCCGTCGCTGGAAGTGGGAGCCTGCTGCTCACGAAACCCACGAGACCGTCGAAGTGAAGTTCACACCTGAGTAACCGCTGGTAACCATCTCCGAAACGTATCCGCGCGGGTCGCAAGAGTCACTCCTCTGGGCGTTCTATCGAAGGTAGGCTGGGCCTGAACTGTTTATCTGGCTTGAAAAGTCAGGGCGTTCAAAGGACTCGCAGGGTTGCTCTCAGGAAAGTTCACGGGGGGATACCTTCATGTTCGCTCGCTTCGTCTGCTTGCTCTCACTTTGTGCGACTGTCATTGCTCAGCAGGCATCACAACCGTCTCTCACGATCTATAACCAGGATTTCGCAGTGGTCCGGCAAGATGTCCCGCTGGATCTCAAGTCTGGTGTCAATCAGGTTAACTTCAGCGAGATCACTATGCATCTCGAGCCAGATTCAGTGATCTTGCGCGATCCTTCGGGCAAGCACAGTATCGGCGTTCTCGAACAGAATTACCGCGCCGATCCGGTGAATCAGATGTCGCTGCTCTCTTTATATGAAGGGCGCACCATTGAGTTTGAATTGCCCGACCATTCCATGGTGAAGGGCAAAGTCGTGCGCAGCGGATACGTGCGGCCAGATACTTTCAACATCAATGGATATAACCAGGGATATCCGGCACAAGAAGAGCCCATCATTGAGGTCGCAGGCCAGTTGCGCTTTGGGCTTCCCGGCACTCCGGTGTTTCCTGACCTAACTTCCGACACGATTCTGAAGCCTCGTCTCGAATGGATGATCGCCACAGATAAGGGCGGGAAGTTCCCGGCAGAGTTTTCGTATGTCACTGGTGGCATGAGTTGGCAGGCCGACTACAACATCGTCGCTCCCGAGAAGGGAGATGTGGTCGATATCATCGGATGGGTGACGATGGATAACCGCACCGGTCGCACGTTTGAGAATGCGCGTATCAAGCTCATGGCCGGGGATGTAAATAAGATCCAGCCGGGAATCGCGGGCAGAGCCGAATTTGTGCTTAAGTCCATGGCAGCAGCGCCAGTCGGGGGACCCGCAGTAACCGAAAAAGCCTTCGACGAATACCACCTCTATACGCTTGAGCACTCGACAACGCTGCGCGACCGTGAAACCAAGCAGGTGGAATTCATTCACGCGGCGGGCGTTGCTACCAAGCAGATCTACATCTACGACGGCGCAAAGATCGATCCCAATCGTTACAACGGATGGAATTGGGAGAATATCCGCAATGACCACTCCTACGGAACGGAATCAAATCCCAAGGTCTGGGTGATGCGAGAATTCGTCAACTCCGATACCAATCATCTCGGCATGCCCCTGCCCAAAGGGCGAGTGCGCTTCTATCGGCGCAACGACGACGGACAAGTGGAATTCACCGGCGAGAACATGATTGACCACACGCCGCACGACGAGATTGTCCGGATTTACACCGGCAATGCCTTCGACTTAACTGGAGAACGCCGCCGCACCAACTATACGGTCGAGATGAACAGGAGTACCGCGACCGAAAGCTTTGAGATCAGAGTCCGCAACCACAAGAAAGAGCCGGTGGAGGTGCGGGTGGTCGAACATCTATATCGTGGGCTGACTTGGGAAATTACCTCGAAATCCGACGACTTCAAGAAGAAAGATGGCCAGACGGTTGAGTTCCCGGTCTCGATTCCGCCGGATGGTGAGAAAGTGATTACCTACACCGCGCGCTATACGTGGTAGAGCTGGGCCCTGCGAACTCGGCGGTATTTCCTTGGCGCACTCAGCTGTAAGAGCTTTTGACCGCTGAGTGCGCTGAGAACATCCGCGGAGAATGCCAAGAAATTCTTACGTTCTGCTTTGTTTTCTGCGATCTCTTGAGCCTAGGTAAGCGCGATCACAACTCGGCATCCTGAGTTGTGATACAAAATCCTGTGGTCTTCCGATCTTCGATCGATACTTCACCCCCCTTGTTGCAACCCAAATTCCTTTTGGAGGTGGCAGGTACTCCATGTTGAGGGCCTTCTTCGTCCATCTTTCTGAAAACCGTAGTTTGCGCAATTTTTCCGAACGATCCTCCATTGGACAGCGTGTTTCCGGGCGTTTTGTAGCCGGGACCGAAATCGCCGATGCGGTTCGAGTTACCCAGGCCGTGAATCATGCTGGCATGAGCGTCAGCATCGATAACCTGGGTGAAAATGTTACCAATCCCGACGAAGCGCGCCACAGCGCTCAGCTTTATCACCAGATTCTGGATGCAATAGAGGCAAATCACCTCAATGCCAACATCAGTCTCAAACTTACGCATATGGGCCTGGACGTCGACGAGTCGATGGCTCGAGACATCGTGAGCGGACTGGTCGCAAAAGCGGCGGCAATGAATCCTACAGGGTTCGTCCGCGTGGATATGGAGGGGTCTCCTTATACCCAGCGGACCCTCGACTTTGTTCACGAACTGCACCGCAGGCCAGGGCACGGAAACTGCGTTGGCACCGTCATTCAGTCTTATCTCAAGCGCTCAGAAGCCGATGTCGAGAAGTTGCTTTCCGAACGAATCCGGATCCGCCTTTGCAAGGGAGCGTATAAAGAGCCGGCCAGTATTGCTTTCGAAAGCAAGGCGGAGGTCGACGCAAATTACGTCAAGCTGATGAAGATTCTCATGAAGAGCGGCGTCTACCACGGGTTGGCCACTCATGATGAACACATCATTCGCGAAGCACAAGCCTTCGCCACGTGCGAAAAGATTTCCCGCGACTCTTTTGAGTTTCAAATGCTGTATGGGATTCGCCGCGATTTGCAACAGCAGTTGGTTCGCGATGGCTGGGGAATGCGGGTTTATGTGCCCTTCGGGACGGAGTGGTATCCCTATTTCATGCGCAGGCTGGGAGAGCGGCCAGCGAACGTATTCTTCATCGCCAGAAATCTGTTGCGCGCTTGAAGAAGGTCAAGGTCATCAAATGGAACTGTCATTCCGAGCGCCGAGAGGAATCCCTGCCCACCGCAGTGGCTCCAGGGGTAGGGATGCTTCGACTCCGCCGGAGTTCCGCTGCGCTACACTCCGGCTACGCTCAGCATGACATCTTGCTAGGGGATACAGAAAACCGCCCTATTCCTGCGGCTCACCTTCTGCCGGAGCCAGGGGCAAACGGCTCGCGCCGCGAATCATCTCGCGTTCCTGGTCGGAGAACATTCCCTTAAATCGTGGAGAGTCGATGATCTGCTCACGCTGATCCTGAGGCATCGCCCGCAGATCACGCACGGCCGTGCTTACCTGACGCTGGCGGTCCGCAGGAAGCTGGCGGAATTGTCCATACAGCTGCCGCGCCTGCCCCTTCTGTTCAGGAGTCAAATGCTCCCACGTCTCCATGCGGTTCAGCACGCGGAGTTGCTGTTGCGGAGGAAGATTCGAGAAGCGCTGTAACCGGTCCTTTAGAACCTGTTGCTGTCCAGGTGGAAGCCGCCGGAATGCCGGATCATTCTGCAACGCACGTTCCTGCTCGGCTGGAGGCACATCTTTGTATTGCCGCAACCAATCTCCCGCATGACCTTGTTGTCGCGCTGCTGGGGGCGGTTGCACTGGACGCGTGACGTGTGGTTGAGGAGCAGGTGTGCGCGGTGCGGGAGCCGGTGCCCGTTGTGCCGGAGCACGCTGAGCCGGAGGCGCCGCATGACGCTGCTGCGCTCCGGCCTTCATCGCTAGACTTGGATAGGGGAGGGCGATCAACATCCCAAGAATGGCGATGGCACACTGTCCGGTGATGGACCTCTGGTAGTTCATGCTCACTACTCGATCGTCTTATTAGTCCGCTAAGCTCTAGTCGGCGTTTTGCGGATTGGCCACGACATTTTGCTGCAAGTCCAGATCATCGAGCAACTCAAAATCCGAATACATATCGTGGTTCTTTTCCAAGGTTTGCAGATCGCTGACTGCGCTGCCCGGGCCAACGTCGGCGATCGGACCCTGGGGCGGATGCCCTCCGTTGCCGCGCATAAATAAAGTCCCTACACCTACTCCCATGATCACAGTCAGGGCAGCCGCCAAAACCGGGCGCCGGAACCAGTGCAACCAGCCAGCCTGCGGCTTGGCCATCTCTTCACGCAGGCGTGCTTGAAGACGCACGTCGAAATACGGCGACGGCTCCGGCGTCTGCCATTCATCCAGCAGTGCCATGGTGGCCTTCATCGACTTCAACTGTTCCGTACAGACACTGCAGCCGGCCAGATGATTGCTCTCTTCCGTTGTGACTTGGCTGAAATCAGCGGCCACATCCGGCATCCTTTCACGAATCTCTTCGCATTTCATAACTGCTTCCCCTCAGCTTCGCCAGTGCTTCTTCACACAATGTCTAAACAAATTCTTTTAACTGTTCCCGCAAAGTTTCATAAGCCCGGAAGAGCAGCGATTTTGTCGCCGACTCGCTCTTCTTCAACACATCGGCAATCTGCTTGTAGTCCATCTGCTGGTACTTGTGCATGATTACTGCCAACCGCTGCTGCTCCGGTAGCGACTCAACCTTCTTCCGGATCGCCAGCATCCGTTCTCGCCGCACGATCTGCTGCTCCGCGTTCATCGAGGCATCCGGTACCTCGAACGTGGTGCCGGTCTCCTCGTCCGGTTCATCTAGACTGATCTGCACCTCAGGTCGTTCATGCCGGGTATCCCGCGCATGATTCACTGCCAGGTTTGTCGCGATGCGGTACAGCCACGTCGTAAACTTCGCGCTGGCCTCGTAGGTCTCGCGCGACCGGTATACACGCAGGAAAACTTCCTGCGCCAAGTCTTCGGCAGCCGCCGCATTGCGAGCCATCCGGTACATAAAGCTCACCATCGGACGGCGGTATTTTTGGACCAGGAAATCGAACGCGGACTGATCTCCGGTCTTAACCCGCAACATGATCTCGGCGTCCGATTGAGACTCCGGTCCCGCTGAAAAAACGGTCGAAATCGGTGGCGTTGAAGTAGCCATCAACATGCCGCGATCAAGGGCAGCTGTACTCACATCTGTTTCAACCCGATTGCGATCCGAAAGTTGCACATCCTCGGGATTGCAAGGAGGCTCGGAAGTCTCTTCGTATGAAAGAGATACGGGAGGTCGCTTCGGTTTTGACTCAAACTGCATAAAAAATAAAAGCTGTTGAAAACACGGACCTGTTTCGGGAGCTTTGGAGGGTCCGCAGGGCATAGGCTACCACGGCATCCGCCGGTCGCAAGTGCGGAATAAAGCAGGAATAGAACAGAAGCCGGATCCGATTCCACCCCTCCTGGCAGGCCACCCGAAAAAAGGTATATACGCCCAATTACGCCAGAACTTGCAATTCGCCTAAAAGCCGCCCTATATTTCGCACAGAAACCTTAGCCTTCCCGACGTGTTTACCAAAAATTAAGGAGAAGTTATTCATGCCGGATGACGACAAGATCGGATCACCCGCACACTCAGTGTTGGATCGGCAAAGCTGGCGCGAGATCGCGGAGAAGGCTTCCAAAGAGAAGGATCCCTATATCCTGGCAAAGCTCGTAAAAGAACTCTGCGACAAGATTGACCAGTACAAAGGTAACCCGCCACTAAAGGGTGTCGAACGTTGATCAAGATTGCAGATGACCAAGAACCATTTGCCTGAGTCCCGGGCCGTTACAGGTTACAAACTTTGCCCTATGTTCGCATTTCCTTTGCCCTATGTTCGCATTTCCGCGGTACCGACCTAATTCTCTTTTTTCAAGTGAGTGAGGCGTGTGTTCAGCGAAAAATACTGGCACTCGTCAGGACTTGCAATGCCGTTATCGTTGGAGACAAGCTCTCATCTGCCGAATTTTCCGTGGTGTGATTTCGGTCATAGCCACTCGTTTGTGCCTCTCCTAGACTCTCCTTGTCAAATTACACACCCTGCCGTCATGCCCACCCGGGCATTCGGTTTCCTGTGCAACTTGATTTACTAATGCACGCAAGGAGACCTCCATGCAGTCCCCCGGCCCTACATCTCCCGGGTCTACGCGTTTCTGTTGGATATGTGGCAAACCCGTTTCACTCGAGAACAGCACGACAGACGAATACGGAAACGCTGTACACCGTGAATGCTACACAGCACGCCTGAAACTAAGACAGGCGGGATCGTCGGTGCAGGAAAAAACAGGGTAATCCGCTAAACTCCCAGGCGACTCCAACCGCGAAGCAAGCGTCATTTCTAAACGCTGCCAAAACGTCGGTCACCCGACTTATGCTATGTTTCGGGCGACGATAGGACTGATGGCAGCGAGGCCAGATGCAGGGAACAGACTGGAACAGATTTAACGCGGAGGGCCGGGGGAGAACCACAGCGGCTCTGTTCCTCGGAGTCGTGCTCGGAGTGTTGGGGCTAATGGTGGTTGCCCGGCAAGCGGCTCCGTCGTTCTGGCATAGCTGGGCTGGACGTTTACTGGGGCGCAGCACGGAAATCGATGTGAGCCAGCCGACCGTCGTGAACAAGATCCAGCAACTGCAGCGGCTGGAAACCGTCGTGTACACGATGGACAAGGTGGTCAGCGGAGAGAAAGAGAACCCGTTCCTGCCGAATTTTCTGGCCGGGGATCGGTTACTGATGGTCGTACACGGCGAAGTCGTGGCGGGGGTGGATTTCAGCGGGCTGAAGAGCGGCGATGTCGCCATAAAGGAGAAGAAGGTGGTTTTGCGGTTGCCATCGGCGCAGGTGTTTTCGACTCGCATTGATAACGAACGAACCAAGGTGTATTCACGGCAGACGGGTTTGCTGGTCCCGGTGGATCCGAATCTGGAGACACAGGTGCGCCAGGAAGCGGAGAGACAGTTGCAGCAGGCGGCCCTGCTAGATGGGATTCTGAAGACGGCGAACACGAATGCCCGCAGTACATTAACGAGTCTGCTGCAGGGACTAGGATTCGAGCGCGTGGAGTTCGAGTGATGGATAAATGTGGTTGCAGTGAATCGCCGTGGGGAACGTCGGTCGCTGGTTAGCGCTTGGCAGGAAGACTATCCACAAAGTCGGTGATGTGTGAGATCACTTGCTCCTCGCGTGAGAGGAAGACATAGTGGGTGGCGTTGGGGATCACGATCACCTTGGCATGAGGCTGCTCCCGAAAGATAGCAATCTGCGCTTCCTCGCGACTTGTTTCTGCTGCTCGAGAGGCTGCGAGTTTTGCCGGGTCGCTCGTCTGACAGGGACAGGGAGCTGAAGGATAAGAAAAAATCGCTAGAAGCGGCGTTTCGATGGAGTGGAAACGTTCTTCTGCAAGCATCACAGATTGGTTTGGATACCCGTGCCCAAGCCACTCGCCGACCCTCCCGTCCTGCCCGATGCGAAAATCCTGGCGCTCCTCCGCTTCGGGGATGATGCCACCGAAGTAGCCCTGCATGTAACTCTGGAAGGCAGGAATGCTGGCAAGGTCACTGGCTTTGGGAGAAGGCGGCGTTGCGCCTTCGACTTCGCCGCGAAGTTCGGCAAGGTTCGCCTGAAACAGCGCCATGTCCTTCAATGTTTTCGATATGAGGCCGTCATCGTAGAGGTTCTTTTGTAGTGCCGAAAGATCGTCTCTGAGTTGCGCCAAAGCCGGTGCGTAGTCGCCATGCTTGGGGTTGTAGAGAGCGAAAGGTGCCCCGGCGTCGAGGTAGACGAGCGCCGCAGCGCGTCCTTGATGGTAAGTGGAGACGGCGCTCAGTTCTTCTCCTGCAATGGAATGCCCGATGAGGACAGGATCCGCGATGTGCAAGGCGTCAAGAACTGCGACGACATCATCCCCGAGCCGCCTTGGGTCGTAACCCGTTTGAGGCGCGGAGGACTGGCCAAACCCGCGCCGCGTAATCCCAATGACGTGATAGTGCGCCGCGAGCTTCGGTCCTAAGCTGTCAAAAACGTGAGCTGTGTTTCCGAGACCAGCAAGAAGTACGAGGTTGCGCCCCGTCCCTCCCCAGTCCAGCACTTCGAGTTTTATATCTGGCTGAACCTCAACGAACTGGGTCTTGAGCGCGGTTTCACCTTGAAACGACGGACTGTTTTGGGCACAAGCTGCCCAGGCTATCAGGGCAAAGACAGTCGTCAGGATTTGTTGGCCCATACCTCCGTCCCCATTACGGCCCTGCAATCCTACCGCATCAGGTTTGTTGGTGATGTTCAGCCGTCGATGATCAGGATGGGATCGTGTGCGAAAAGGCGGCCGATAAGTTTGTTATCAGGGCCTTGCCGCTCAGCAAACTTCGCAGCTCGTTGAGGGGAATACTCTTGCTATCTGTGGCCGGAGTCGCCGGAATCGGCGGAGGCTCATGGAAAAATCTTCAAAATCCACAACGCGACTACACAAAGACCAACCCCCCAACCGAGTAGCAGGATTTGCCAGTCCTGGAATCCTTTCATATCGTGATCTGGCTCTGCCTGATCGAACGCGACCTCGGCTTGACGTTCGCCATGATTGCCGATTGTGGGCTTGGTTGTAGGGAAGGCACTTCTAGGAAATGAAGAATGTATTTGCTACAGTGGAAAGTAGCCAAGATGTCACCTCCCGTGTGACGTTTTGGTTAGGCTTCTGTCGGCGTTGACGCGCTGGCAGGAGCCGTAAACGGCCATTTTAATAGCTGGTTACAAGGTAAACGGCGAATTTAATGCATAGCGTGGGGCGTCACGCTAGGGGGCTCGCTACTTCGAATCGAGCTGGCCTTTGATCTTCACCTTCAGATAAGAATACCCTGAAGCCCTTCGGGGTTGCCCGCGCGGTGCGATCAACTGGATCGCGAGCCCGAAACGGCGGAGCAACGAACCCGCCTGAGGATGGAAAGCAGTCGCAAAATCCCGACATTGTTTATGGAATCATTTCACTCAAATGTATGGTCCGCCGCCGAACGGCAAGAGGTTTGAAGTTTGACGAAGGTACAGTCCGCGTAAATGTATCCGGCCTCTTAGTGGAGAATCATTTTTCTCCGGGCACTCGATGATGATCCGCACGTGTCGGTCCTATTAAAT
>DATFQQ010000454.1:0-16322 GCA_035264195.1 Candidatus Sulfotelmatobacter sp.
GAGCCTTCGCAGGGAGACATGCTCCGGACAGTGGCGGTAGCTCGGTTGTTACTCCCCAGCATGAATATTCAAGCACCTCCAAATCTCTCAGCACCGTACTATGAAGAGTTGGTGGATGCGGGCATCAACGACTGGGGAGGAGTTTCTCCACTGACTCCCGACTTTATCAATCCGGAAATGCCCTGGCCTCATTTGGAGCAGTTGCTCTTGCGTACTGAAGCCAAAGGAGCGGTGCTGAGGCAGCGGCTGCCGGTATATCCGGAGTATGTCTCGCGTGTGACCGCGAAACCCGGCCTTCTCTCTGAAAAATTGCGCGCAGCCACCGCGGGCGACGGCCTCGCGCGGAGGGTGGCATGATCTGCGTCCTGAGCGGAGGCACCGGTGGCGCGAAGTTTGTCGACGGCCTTCGCCAGGTCATGCCCGCAGAAGACATCACGCTCGTGGTGAATACAGGCGACGATTTGATGTGGTGGGGACTCTACGTCTCGCCCGACATCGATTCGATCACCTACGTGCTCTCAGGCATGCTGAGCCGCGAGCGAGGATGGGGAGTAAAGGGCGACACCTTCCTTTGCCTGCAAGCCATGGGGCAACTCGGCGAGCCGACATGGTTCCATACCGGTGACCGCGATTTAGCAATGCATCTGCTGCGTTCCCGACTGCTGGCGGAGGGCAAAACTCTTTCGGAAGCCACCGCGGTCATCTCGCAAAAACTGGGTGTGAAAGCAAAAGTTCTGCCCATGAGCAACTCACGCGTGGAAACGCGCGTCGACACACCGGTCGGCGAGCTGAGTTTCGAGGAATATTTCGTGCAGCGTTGGTACCAGGATCCGGTGAAGTCAGTGCGATTCGCCGGAGCCTCAGATGCCGAGCCTGCCCCGGGCGTCCTCGATGCCATCGTGAATGCGGACTCCGTGATCGTCGCGCCAAGTAACCCTGTGACCAGCATTGGACCGATTCTGGCAGTACCGGGCATTCGTGATGCGTTGTTGCGGGCCCGAGGGAAGATCGCAGCTGTAAGTCCGATCGTTGGCAATGCTCCGGTGGCCGGCCCGGCAGGCATTCTGATGCAAGCCCAGGGCCTGCCTTGCTCGATAGCCGGTGTGGCTCAGGCCTACGAAGATTTCCTCGACATTCTGATTTGCGACACGCGGGATACCCGAGCCGCGGAGGGCCTTCGCCAAAACGGACTGGGCGTGCAGTGTACCCAGACCGTCATGCGCAGTGCGGAAGATAAGGCAACTCTTGCGAGGGAAGTGCTCTCTCACCTCTCCGCCAGTGTGCCCAGGGAGCAGCCTGTCCCGAATACATCGTTCCGACGCCTGGATCCCCAGCCGTGATCCTGGTTCCCATCAAAAACACGAGTTCAGCGAAACAGCGGCTGGCTTCCATTCTCGATCAGTCTTTGCGTACGCAGTTGGCCCAGGCCATGCTGCACGATGTGCTAGCGACTTTGCACGCATGGAAGAATCGCCCGAAGGTTGGCGTTGTCACTGGTGATCCGTTCGCCACGAAATTAGCGGACGAATATCAATTTGAAGTAATCCCTGATCCCGAAAATCCAGGGGAAACTGGCGCAATCGAAATGGCCACGCAGATATGCGTCGATCATGGAGAGGAGAGCACGCTCGTGATCCCGGCCGACATTCCTCTGATCGAAGCGTGGGAACTTGAAGAGATTTTCAAGCACGCGCCAACCGAAGGAAGCGTTCTGGTGCCCGCTGGCGATGGGCGCGGAACGAACGCGGCTCTACGGCGGCCCGCCAACCTGTTTCCCCTTCGCTTTGGCAATGACAGCTACAAACCGCATCGCGCAGCAGCCGAGGCTACGGGCAAGCCTTGCGTCATTTTGAATCTTCCGGGAATTGCGGTCGACGTCGACAATCCGCCGGATCTGCGGCAGCTATTGATGCTGCCTGGAGAAACCCGCGCACAGCGATTGGCCAGAAGCTGGAACTTGCCGGCGCACCTCCTCGCTTCACAGTCAAATGAGGTATAACCAAGGCCGGTATTCGATCGATGCCAAAAGCGATCACGCTCCTGGAGGTCCGGCTCATTCCAATCGTTTTTGCGGATGAGATTGCTCCCGGCATATCGATCGCAGACATGCTCCTTGAGTCGCTTCGGCGACGCCGTCAGCGTTTGCAGCCTGGCGACGTCCTGATCGTGAAGCACAAGATCGTTTCCAAGTCCGAAGGCCGCCTCGTCGACCTCGCGACGATTACACCTTCGCCGGAATCGATCGCCTGGGCCGCGCAGTACAACCTTGACGCTCGGGTCATCGAGTTAGCGCTCCGTGAGAGCCGCTCGGTGATTCGCCGCAAGAACGGGGTACTCATCACGGAGACTCAGCATGGATTTCTTTGTGCTAATAGCGGCATCGACGTCTCCAACGTTGATGGAGGTAAGACGGCTCTGCTGTTACCGGAAGATCCAGACCGCTCGGCTGCGAACCTGCGTCGAGCGCTCAAGCACAAGACGGGCGTTGCGGTTCCGGTCATCATCACCGACAGCTTCGGGCGCCCTTGGCGTGAAGGAATGACGGAATTCGCCATTGGGATCGCCGGGATGAAACCTCTACGTGACGATCGCGGAAAACGCGATCCACACGGATACAAGCTAAAAGCCAGCGTAGAAGCGGTTGCCGATGAACTCGCGTGCGCGGCTGGCTTGGTATGCGGCAAACTCAATCGGGCGCCAGCATGCATTGTGCGGGGCTTTTCGCACGAATCCGGAGCAGGCGGCGTTGCGAGTCTGCTGCGGCCTCCTGCGAATGACCTTTTTCGCTGAGACTTCCGCTACACTGTATGGCAACGTCTTGCCATCGTCTGCAACCAATGATGTAGCAAGAGAGGCGTCGGTCGTTACGTCTCTTCGGAGGAACGCATGCTCCGCGAAGTAAGCCGGTCTGAACTCGAATCCTTTCCCACGCTCGAATGGGACGAAATTTCCAGCCGAATCGCTCCCGAGATTCGATCATCGCTTGAGAGAGTCCTTGAACACCAAGATGGAGCGGTGTTGTCGCTTGAGGAAGGCTACGCACTGGCAAACGCCGACGGCGACGATTTGCTGGGTCTTCTGGTAGCGGCGAACGTGCTCCGGGCCGAACTCTCCGGTAACATCGTGACCTACGTCGTCAACCGGAATATCAACTTCACCAACATCTGCTTTGTAGGATGCAAATTCTGTGCGTTCAGCCGTGGGCCGCGCGAAGCGGACACCTATTTCCTAACGCTCGATCAGATGGCGGAAAAGACCATCGAAGCGTCGCAACTCGGCGCCACTGAAGTCTGCATTCAGGGAGGACTTCCGCGCAATCTTCCCAAATTTCATTACCGCGATATTCTGCGTGCTGTGAAGAAGGCTGTGCCGCAGATGCACATTCATGCCTTCTCCCCGATGGAGATCGTCTACGGCATCGAACTGACCGGCATGCCGCTTGAAGACTATCTTTCCATGCTACGCGACAACGGCCTTGGCACTCTGCCGGGAACAGCGGCAGAAATTCTCGACGACGAGATCCGCCACATTCTTTCCGCCAACAAGCTTTCAACGGCGCAGTGGATTGAAGTAATCCGTACTGCACACCGCTGCGGCATTCGCACTACCTCGACGCTGATGTATGGCCACACTGAGACGCCTGAGCATTGGGTACGGCAGATGCGACTGTTGCGCGAGATTCAGTCCGAAACGGGAGGCTTCACCGAGTTCGTCCCGCTGGGATTCGTTCACCAGAACACGATTCTTTTTCATCAGGGACTCTCGCGCACCGGCCCGACTCTCGCAGAGCACCTTAAGGTTCACGCGCTGGCCCGGATTCTGCTCGCTGGATCGATCAATAACATTCAGGTTTCGTGGGTAAAGCTGAACCGCCAATTGTCGCAGCTTTGTCTGCACGCTGGCGCAAACGACTACGGCGGCACTCTGATGGAAGAGAATATCTCCCGTGAAGCCGGAGCGACCGCCGGCCAGTACACCAGCCCTGAAGACTTTCAGAATCTGATTCTCGAGATCGGACGCATTCCAGCGGAGCGTAACACCACCTACTCGCGGATTAATATCAAGGTCCCGCTGGACGAGTACACGGCAGATCAGGTGTTCGAGGCCGAGTTCGCATGAGTGCGAGACCGCTCACTCCAGTTCGTCCCATAGCAATCATCGGAGGCACCGGACCCGCCGGAACGGGCCTTGCACTACGCTGGGCGCTGGCGGGGGAAGCCGTCATCATCGGCTCGCGCGATAAGCAGCGCGCCCAGGTGGCTGCCGCGGCGATCCAACGCAGGGCTGGCGATCAAGCGCATATGTCCGGTATGGAAAACGCTGCTGCCTGCGCAGCGGCCGATATTCTGGTGCTCACTGTCCCGTTCGAGGGCCAGGCTGGGATTTTGAAACAGCTTAAACCTTCAATCACAGAGGGCAGCATCCTGATTGACGCAACCGTTCCACTGGCAGCTTCGGTTGGCGGAAGGCCATCGCGGCCTCTAGGAGTGTGGCAAGGGTCCGCCGCACAGCAGGCAGCCGAACTCGTGCCGAAGGGAGTGAGCGTGGTCGCCGCATTCCACAATCTGTCGGCCGATCTGCTCAATGGGGATGCGCCTCTGGACTGCGACGTCGTGGTCTGCAGCGACGATCCTGATGCGGCGCAGCTCACCCGCGAGCTGGCGGCGAAGATTCCCGGGGTTCGCGCCATCGACGGTGGCAAACTAGAGAATGCCCGCATCGTAGAGCAGATCACGGCCTTGTTGATCGGCCTCAACATTCGGCACAAAGGTCATTCAGGAATCCGCATCACCGGCTTGCCGCCCGCTGCCTATCGCTGAAAACCCCATCCAGGAGCCCGATTGAGCGAGAACCAAAACATTGACGCGGCCCGCCAGTATCACAGTGGGACGAAGCATTCGTATCAGAGTATCCGGATGCATCCCAACGTTCTCGACTGGGATAACAAGCCTCTGCTTTTCAAAATCTATCCGACGCTCGAAGTCACTCGCCTGCCGCGAGACTTCCAACAGAGTGGAAAGGCAGCCCTCGACGCCATCGCCACAGTCAGTGTGCCGACTGAAGCAGAAGCGATCCCCGACCTGGAAACGCTGGCGGAGCTTCTGTTCTTCTCCGCGGGAGTGACGCGCAGCAAGAAGCATCCCGAGGGCGAAACATTTTTTCGCGCAGCTGCCTGTACGGGAGCTCTCTATGAGATCGAGTTGTACTTCGCGTGTACCGGTCTGCGAAGCAAGGATCAGCGGGCGGATGCTCCCGCTGCACTGCCCGCCGGCTTGTATCACTTCGGCGCGGCCGAGTTCGGGCTGCGGCAACTTCGCTCAGGAGATTTTCGCCAGGTCTTGGTGGACGCGACTGCAGCAGATCCGTCAATGGCGCACGCCCCAATCATCATTATCTGCACAGGGACCTACTGGCGTAATGCGTGGAAGTATCACTCGCGCACGTATCGTCACTTCGGATGGGACAACGGGACGATTCTCGCCAATCTCTTGGCAATGTCGGCAGCAGCGAATCTTCCAGCACAAATCTCAACCGCTTTCGTCGACGAGCAGATCAATACCCTGCTGGGCCTCGACACCAAACGGGAAGTCGCCTTCACGCTCGTTGGCCTGGGACACGTATCGGCAGCGCCTCCATCTGCACCTGAAATTTCCCCACTGGAACTGCCGACTGTCGCGTACTCAGCCGAAGAGGTCGACTATCCGGCGATGCGGAAGATGCATGCCGCGTCGTCGCTCGATTCCGCCTCAGAGGTAACTAATTGGCATGGGGAAACGCCGACGCCCGCGATCCCTGCGGCGAAAGGAGCGCTAACAGTCCTCACCCCTCTTGATGAGGCAAGGACCTCAAAAGACACGATCGAGCAGGTCATCTCCCGGCGCGGATCCACACGGCAATTTTCTCGTGACGCCATCACCGTGCAGCAGCTTTCCACGATGCTCGAACATGCGACGCGAGGTATGCCAGCGGATTTCCTGGATTCCATCAGCAGCCATCTCAACGAACTGTATCTGATCGTGAACAATGTCATCGGCCTAGCTCCCGGAGCGTACTTCTACCGCTGGGAAGAGAAGCAACTCGAACTCCTGAAGCCCGGAGACTTTCGCGACAAGGCGGGATATTTAGGGCTCGAGCAACAGATTCCGGCAGATGCGGCGGTCGACGTATTTTTTCTGGCCGATCTGAAGAAGATCCTGGAACGCTACGGCAACCGGGGATATCGAGCCGTACAACTGGAAGCAGGCATTCTCGGCGGCAAGTTGTATCTCGGCGCCTACGCTCTAAAGCTGGGCTGCAGCGGCTTAACCTTCTACGACGATGATGTGGTCAGTTTCTTCTCACCTCACGGACGGGGCAAGAGCGCGATTTTTCTGATCGCTCTCGGTCGCAGCACACTTCGCAAGTAGCGTTCAGATACCAAGATGCGCGCTTTACTCTTCCGTTACGGGATTGGTCATCTCTTCTGCCGGTTCGCCTCCAGCCATTGCCTGAGCGATGATCAGCTTCCGCGCCTCGGCTCGCACTTTCGGAAGGTGCGCGTGGAACCACCAGGCGCCGATTACGGAAGCGACTCCGCCGAGCGCCACCGTCCGTGGTGCGCCGATCCGATCCGACAAAGCGCCGCCTAGCAAAGCTCCAATGGGAGCGAGTCCCATAAACATCATGGAATAAACGGCCATGGTTCTGCCGCGTAGCGCGTCGGGAACCATGACCTGAATCAGCGTATTGGAGGACGCCATCTGCAGCATGATGAAATAGCCAACGGGCAGCAGAAGGAACACCGACAGCCAGAACGATTTCGAGAACGCAAACAGAATCATGCTGACACCAAATCCGGCGCAGCACACCGAAACCCACGTGCCCAAGCCCTTCACTCCCGTGCGAACTGCGAGAGTAAGTGCACCCAGTAACGCACCAACGCCCGCCGCGCCCATCAGAATGCCAAGCCGCACAGCGCCGAGATCGTGCGATCCGATGATGGACGCCAGATGCTGACCGCCCTGATGCAGAATCTTGTCCGCAAAAATCGGCATCAGGACGACATAGGGCATTCCGGTCACGCTCACCACTCCTAACAACATCAAGAGCGCGCGAATCGGACCGGTGCGGTTCACGAACTGAAAACCTTCGATGATGTGCTCGAGCGGAGAGCTGTGCGCAGAAGCCTTCGCCGGCGCATGCACATTCATCAGGAACAATCCGGTGATGACGGCGATGTAGCTCAGTCCGTTGGCGAAGAAGCACCAGCCTTCGCCCAATCTCGCCACCAAAACGCCCGCCACAGCCGGTCCAATCACGCGTGCACCGTTAAACATCGAAGAGTTCAGGGCGATGGCATTCATCAGGTCTTCTTTGCCGACCATGTCGACCAGAAATGCTTGCCTGCCTGGAATATCAAAGGCGTTCACCACCCCAAGCAATGCAGCCAGAACGAAAATCTCATTCACCGTGATTCGATTCGTCAGAGTAAGGGCTGCCAGGATAAACGCCAGAATCATCGACGCCGTCTGTGTGCCAATCACAACCCGCTGCCGATTCGACCGGTCCGCAGTGATTCCCCCCAGCGGAGCGAACAGAAATACCGGAATCTGACTGGCGAACCCGACGGAACCAAGCAAGAGTCCCGAGCCGGTCATGCGGTAAACGAGCCAAGACTGCGCAACGGTCTGCATCCAGGTACCGACCAGAGAGATCAGTTGTCCGCTAAAGAAGAGTTGAAAATTACGATGGCGTAGTGCGCGCCCGGCAGCTTGCCAATTCAGTTTGCGACTGGGAGCGACATCGCCGCTCGCCGAGGAATTGTTTGGAATGGAGGTCTTCGGTTCCGCCACGATCAATTTATTGGATGACTCAGGGCCACCCCGCAGACCACTATATCGTGTATATCCTGCCCGCCCTGACACAAACCCGGGTTGGCACCCGCCCAGGTCGACAACTTTTCCACAGCTGCTCCTATTTTCGGCGATACAATGAAGCTGCTCAATCGCTCCAAGTGTAAGCAGTTGATCGGCTTGGAGACTTTTTCTTGCGTAACTAATTTGGAACTTCTCTTCCCGGCTAAGCTGCGCTAGATTGAGCGATGCGCTTTTAGTCCCCCGATACGTGAAGCGCAAGGGACGCCCATGACGACTTCACCGCTTCGAGTGGAACGCCGTGTCGGTCAGCGATTCTCCTATTTGCTTCCAGTATCCTTGCGCGATCCCAATTCCGGGACTGACAGTGTCGGCTTTACGCAAGATCTCAGCTCGAAAGGTGTGTTCTTTTTCACCGACGCTCCGCTGGTGGAAGGCGCGCAAATCGAGCTCACGTTGAAGATGCCCTCGGAAATCACTCTCGGAGAAGCCATGCCCGTTCGCTGCCGAGGACGGATTCTGCGCGTCATTCGGCCGGCCGCACCCTTGTCGGGGCCATGTTCTGGCCTCGCGGAGACCAAGATCGGAGTCGCCGTTCGATTGGAGCAGTATGAGTATCTCCCCGCCGATTCCCACGTCAGCGGGCCTCGTGTCGCAGCTCTGCACCCCCAACACGAGGAAGAGCGGGAACTAGCACATTCTTTGGCCCGGCCCTAGAAAACCCACCAGCTTCCATCCCTCGATTGCTTTCCTGGAACCGTTCGGCATACGGTGCATTTCGAAAAACGCCGAGGGACGACTTTTCAACCGGCTCCCGCTGTCTTACAATGGAGTGCAATTACGTAACAAGGCTTCCTGTTGTGTTATCCCCCCGAGTCATCAACCGAGCAATGACGCGGTTCCGTGCGCCGCGAACATGGCTCGAAAGTGCGGATTCAAACGATTACCTAGGTCACTTGGCGGAGTGTGGGTCCTCTTTCTAACATGCAAACACCGAGAGAAATCGGCGAGCACCGCGCTATGCATGGGATCGCAGTTGCCCTCCTGACCGACGACCGGGAACAACTATCTGCGCTGCAGAACCGTTTGGAGGCAACGCGGCTCGGCCGCACGGTATTCAGCAACCTCGGTTTCCCTGTCGGGCCCACCGACTCTATCCTGCGCCAACTCCAGGATTCCCGCGCCGAAGTCGTCATCGTTGATATTTCTTCGCGGGACGCCCAGCGCGCCATTCGCGCGATCGAGTTAATCCGCGCCACAACTCAACAGGTGGCGATCTTCGCCAACGGCGAAATGACGCAGCCGGCCAACATTGTGGCCAGCATGCGAGCAGGAGCAGGCGAGTATCTGGACAACCAGGCCGGGTCGGAAGCGCTTCTCGAAGCGCTGACTCGCTTTAGTTCTTCCCGTACCCGCGCCTCCGCAGGTGCCGGTCGAGCCAAGGTGTTCACATTCCTCAGCGCTAAAGGCGGAGCCGGTTGCACCACGGCCGCAGTGAATATAGCGCTCGCTCTCCAGCAGGCGCACGGAGACGTGACCTTGCTGGACTTCGCACCCATAGGACACGCCGCGCTTCACCTGAATCTCCGGCCGCAGTTCGGGGTACTCGACGCGCTACAGAATCTACACCGCATGGACGTCTCGCTGCTCGATGGTCTGATGACCGAGACGAAAGAGGGGTTACACGTTCTCGCCGGGCCGCAGCAACCATACCCAACCGAACCGACGCCGGGCGAATTGGCCCGCCTCTTTGATCTGGTGGTCAATCACTACCGCTTCGTTGTGGTGGATGCCTCAAGTCGACTTGATCCCAGCACCCGCCTGCTCTCGGACCTATCAAATGCGGTGCTGGTAGTCGCTCAAACTGACGTGGTATCGCTGTGGAGCGCGAGCCGGATTCACACATTTCTGGAAGAGGGTACCGACCGCGATCGTCTGCGGATCATCCTGAACCGCTACAAGAAGATTCCAGGCTTTACCGACGACGATGTGCAACAGGCCACAAGCTGCAAAGTTCTATGGAAGGTCCCGAATGCCTTCCAGCTGATTTCTCCTTCCATTGACCACGGAACTCCGGTCGTTCTGCAGGAGGGCCCGGAAATCAGCCGTTCGTACCGGGCACTGGCGGAAACGCTGGCTGAGGCTTCATCAAACTCGGATGGCAGTTCTGATCTCGTCTATGCTTCTGAGGGCGCACGGAAGAAGGTTCCCGGTCGCCTCAATCTCTCCCCGGCACGTGCCGGACAGTAGCCCTCGCATCACTTTCTCGTCGCCGGTGCAGGCGTGCCCTCCTGAGGAAACAACTTGAATGCGACGTCCCGCGAGTGCGAGGTGACCTTCTTATCCGCATCGGTCACATTCTGAGTGAGTGTTCCCTTGAGCACGTAGTACGCTTCATCTCCCGGATTCTTGCCGTTGCCGCGTTCGAATGCTCCACGGAAGTCGAAACTAACTCCATGAACGATTTCGGTAGTGAAGTTTAGCTGGGTGCCCTCAAGTTTTCCGTTCTTGAAAAACTGATCGAGGAACGCACCCTTGTCACTCTCGCCGTCGCCATATCGGGAAATGTAGCCGGTCACCGATCCGCCGTCTTCCACGGTCACCTGCAGGAACTCGCCATCTTTGAGAAAACTGTACATTCCGGAATACGCCCTGCCGCCCTTCTCGGCCGCGGAGGTCGAGCTTTTTTCGGATTGCGCAGACCCGCCTGGGCTATTGGCTTCCTGCGCGAGAAGACGCGTTGTCGGCAGCGCGAGTATGCCAGTAATGCAGAGGATTGCCAGGAGAATGATCTTCATAAACCACCCTACTCCTTGTTTCTCGGTCGCCTCACCTTGATGAACCGCGCTCAGTCCGCGTCTCAAAGATGACTTTCTTAGCGTCCTCGGCGGACGTTCTCGGCGTTCTCTGCGCTAAAAGCTTTTAACCGCAGGGAGCGCGGGGAAAAGCCGCAGAGTTCGCAGAGGGGCTGAGTCGTTGCGTCCCAGAAAATCTGAGTTGCTATCGGACTACCAATCGCCCCAGTGCGCCGCTGTCATCTGTTGGAACTTCATCTTCCAGATATCGCCTTGCTTCACCCAGACCGTACTGAAATGCTGGTAACGCGGCGGCGGCCCTTGATCTTCGGCGGCCGGGACGCGCAACACGACGTTGTACGTCACGATCGCTGTTCCCTCGCCGAGCGAGACGACCTTCATCTCATAGGGCAACAGATCCACGCCACCCTGCGCAAACTGATCGAGCATGTCCTGCCGCTCATATAGCTGTCCATCGAACTGAACGAATGAGAAGTCACTGGTTAGCGTGTTCTTGAAGAATGCGACGTCTCCCTTTTTCGCAGCCTTGATGAACTGCTTCTCGTTGTTCATCAGAGTTTGCTCGAAAGGAGTTGCAGGTTTATCTTCCGCGGTGCGTCCGGTTCTGGCCCACGCAACGGTGCTGCAAAGAACAAGAACCAATGCTGCATAACCGTACTTCAATTTCATGTCCGCCCCCTACTAGAAAACTACTCTGCGAGACCCGGCAGCCCGTCGATGCTGTGCCGGTTCTTTTCCTGCTTGTACAGCTTCAATCCTTCGTTGCCCTTCTTCGCCGCCCATGCGAAATGTTGTGTGCGGTCTCCTTCATATTGCATGAGAGGCACGCCGTAACCACAGGAATGGGAGATCCTAGTGACGTCAACCACAATGATCGCGCGCGTTGTTTCATAACGCGGAAATTTCGCCGCCAGTTCCGGGAATTCTGGCGCATTGGGTTCAACAACGCGGCCCATACCATGCAAACGAAAAATATTGGGACTTCCCTGGAACTTACAGAACATGATCACGATCCGGCCATTCTCTTTCAAGTGCGCAATGGTCTCGACCCCACTGCCGATCACGTCGAGGTAAGCAACCACCCGCGGCCCCAGAATGCGAAAGGAATCAAGGCCTTTCGGCGATAGATTCAAGTTCCCGCGCGAATCGAGTGGCGCGGTGGCGACGAAGAACACATGCTGTTCCTGGATCGTCTTTGCCAGGCGCGCATCAATTTGTTCGTAAATCATGCCCGAACTCCTGCGAATCAGCTCGCGCGAATCTTCTCGGCCAGTTCTCCGCGGGGCACCGAAACCTGATCGCCCGTTGCGAGATTTTTCAAGGCGAAGGCATCGGCCTTCACCTCATTCTCTCCGACAATCAGAATGTATTTCGCGCCGACCTTCGTCGCGGCCTCGAACGACTTCTTAAGCCGGAAGGTATCATCTCCCAATTCGACAACCAGATCATGCTTGCGCAGCTCGCGTGCGAGCCGAGCTGCATCACCGTTCATGGCGGCCATCGGAGCTACGTAGACGTCCGGCTTGCGCATGACACTTTCTGCCGAAGCGTTCTCCTGCAGGGATAACACCAAGCGATCTTCGCCGATGGCGAAGCCGATGCCCGGAGCCGCGGGGCCACCGAGAGCTTCTGAGAGCCCATCGTACCGCCCGCCGCCGAGGATGGCATTCTGCGCACCCAAAGCCCCGTGTGTGAACTCGAAGGCGGTCCGCGTGTAGTAGTCGAGCCCACGCACCAGGCGGTCGTTCAAGGTAAATGGAACGCCGACCTTGGCCAGAATCGACTGCACCGCTTCGAAGTGTGTGCGGCAGGCTTCGTCGAGAAACTGGCTGATACGCGGCAACGTCTGGATGATTGGCTGATCTTCTGGAACCTTGCAGTCGAATACCCGCAGCGGATTCGTTACAGCTCGCCGCTGACAGTCGCCGCACATTTTGTCTTTCACCGGCTCTAGTGCTTGACGTAGCGCCTCATTAAATTTGGCGCGATCATTGGGACATCCCACCGAATTCAACTCAAGATTCCAGCCGGTAATACCAAGCCGGTCAAGCAGGGTCGCAAGCATTTCCAGCAGTTCAGCGTCCCGCGCGGGAGACTCGCTCCCTGCTGAAGAGGGGCCGATCACCTCCGCGCCGATTTGATAGAACTGGCGGTAGCGTCCTTTTTGCGGCCGCTCGCGCCGAAACTGAGGACCGATGTAGTACAGCTTGTTGAGCCCGCGATCCCAAAGCGTGTGTTCGATGTAGGCGCGAACGACACCGGCGGTATTTTCAGGGCGGAGGGTTAGTGACTGGCCTTTTTCACTTGCCGCCCGAGAACGATCCTCCCACGTATACATTTCCTTGGCGACGATGTCAGTCTCTTCTCCAACTCCTCGGGCGAACAATTCCGTCGCCTCGAAAATCGGCGTGCGAATTTCCTGGAAGTTGTACGCGCGAAACACGTCGCGCACGGCCGCTTCCACAAAGTTCCACAGCGCCGTATCCGGCGGTAGAAGATCTCGCGTTCCTCGAACTGCCTTAATCATCTCGTCGTCTTACCGGTGCTCGCCCTGAGTTTTATCGGTCTTCATCCCGCTTTTATGCATTGTCATCCTGAGCGCAGCGAGCTCGAATGAGCTCGCGGAGTCGAAGGATCCCTACCACTCGTCCGCTACGTTTGGCTGCGCGAGGAATTCTCTCGATGCATCGTGAGAACGCCTTGCACCGGCAGTGCAACTGATAGGGATCCTTCGACTCCGTCTGCGTTTCGCGCCGTGCGCGAAACGCCTCCTCCGCTCAGGATGACACTTGCCTAATTCGTGGCACCTACGCGCGCTCTTTCAAATACTCATCTTTATACCCAAGATAGTTCCGAGCATAGCGCATGATCGATTCTTCTTCCGCCGGCCCAAGCTTGCGTTTGAACTTCCCCGGCGAGCCCATCCACAGTGATCCCGGCTCTACGATCGTCTTCTCAGGAATCAGCGTGCCCGCCGCAATGATTGACCTGGCGCCGATGCGCGCGCCATTCAAAATAATCGATCCCATGCCGATCAGGCATCGGTCTTCGATCACACATCCGTGAAGCGTTACCGAATGCCCGACCGTCACATATTCGCCTAGATAGACTCCCCATTGCTGCTTCATGCCATGCAGCACGCTGTTGTCCTGCACATTGGAATGCGCCCCGATCCGGATCTCATGTACGTCTCCGCGGACCACGGCGTTCATCCAGATCGACGCATGCTCGCCGAGCACCACATCGCCGATGATTTGGGCCGATTCATCCACGTAGCAGGTGCTTGGAATCGTTGGCTTTAGGCCTTTGTACGATCGGATCACGATTTCTCTTCGCTCCCAGGAATCGAGAAGGACTTTTCAACATACCAGATTTGCGCCGTGCCATGCTTCCCGTGGGCTCGCTTGCACGCAGCCTTGTTTCTGGGGCCCGTTCTTCAGCGGCAAGCCTCAACTGCACGATTCATTACAAATTTCCAACCGCCCTATGACATTCCCACCCGCTTTTTACAGGGTCAGGACGCATGCATGACATTCGAGCCAACACCGCTACGTACCCTCAACACTGTAAGCGGATTGCAAAGCGGACGTGAGGCTGATTGTTTACAACACAGCCATTGAACCAACGGTTCTGGTGTCGATCCGAGTAATTCCGCAACGGAGGAAACAGTGAGGTTCAGCAAGCTAAAAACAATAATATTCGGGTTGCTCGCGGCGTTGGGCGCGTCTTCGGCTCTGGCTCAGCAGACCGGATACTCGCAAACCAATCTGGTTGCCAACACAGCTGGCGTAGCAACCCATACCGACTCGCAACTTTCGAACCCTTGGGGTATCTCGATTATCCCGGGACAGCCCTTCTGGATCGCCAACAACAACGGCGGCACTTCGACTCTATACGACGCTCAGGGAAACAAGGATGCTCTGGTTGTGGGCATCCCCACGGCATCCGTAAATCCATGCCCGCAGGGCTGCCCGACTGGTACGGTTTCCAACACTCAATCCGGATTTTTCGGCAATGGAGCATTCCTTTTCGATACGGAAGACGGACTCATCGCGAACTGGACCGGCCAGGGCAACGCCTTCACCGTGGTCGATAATTCCGCGGCGGGCGCTGTCTACAAAGGTATGGCAACAGTGACCAATACCGAGGGCACCTTCTTGCTGGCCGCGAACTTCAATAGTGGCAAGGTCGACGTGTTTGATCGCAATTTCAATCCCACCCATTTGGTCGGATCTCTGACTGACCCCAACCTGCCGGCAGGCTACGCTCCGCACGGAGTCCATGTCATCGGCAACCTCATCATGGTGGCTTACGCTCAGCAGGACACCGCGAAGCATGATCCAGTCGTCGGAGCCGGATTGGGCATCGTCGACGCCTTCGATATGGAGGGCAACTTCACCAGAACCTTCGCCAACGGCGGCACGCTGAATGCTCCATGGGGCGTCGTCATGGCGCCTGCGACATTCGGTGCGTTCTCCAACGACGTTTTGGTCGGCAACTTCGGCGACGGAACGATGAGCGCCTACGACACTCAGGGCCATTTCATCGGCCAAGTGACCGACACGGCGGGTCATGTGATCAGCAATCCAGGACTTTGGGACATGGTGTTCGGTACAGGCGGCACAGGTGATCCCAACACGCTGTACTTCACAGCCGGTGGATCAAATCAGACGAGCGGCCTGTTCGCCACTCTGGTTCCGGCAGTCGCAGCAACGGGAGCGGACTTTTCGTTAAATCTCTCGGCGCGCACGGTCACTGTAACCGCCGGCGGAACAACAACGCTTACGATCGGATCCGCCGCTGTCGGAGGGTTCAATGGCCAGATTAGCCTTTCCTGTGCACCCGCATCGGGTCTGACTTGCGCCTTCTCCCCGAACACGATTTCGCCCGGATCAAGCGCCGCTTCATCAACGCTCACCGTCGCCGCAACCGCTACGGCTCCCGGCGGAGGCTACGGGCATCCCGGCGTCTTGCTGATCTCAGGGCTGGGACTCTTTGGTGCATTCTTCGCCTCAAACGATAAGAAGTTTGGGGCCAGCCGGGGGAAGAATCTGCTCTTGACGGCTGTCTTGGCATTGCTCGTTGCCGCCATGGGCTTTACAGTCGCTTGCGGCAGCTACAACAGCCAGAAGGCGGTGAACAATCCCAGCACAGCCACACTCACTGTAACTGGCACATCTGGTGGAGTCGCCCATTCCGTTCCGGTAACCGTCTCGATTCACTGAGTTGAATGACTTCCTTCGTGCTCCTTCGCGTCCTTTGTGGTTGAAAAGTTCGTAAACCGCAAGGGACACGGGGAGCGCTAGGGAAGCGACCGCAACGCATTCCCACTCTGGGAAGAATCCCAAAAGAAGTTGGCCTGAATCACAGTTTTTCCCACTACCCAATGCTATACAAACTTTAGATTTCTCCTGAGCTGCGGAGGAGTCCCGAGTTGCTGATCGCACACGATTCGGAACTCCCCCGCAGGATGATCCGTCCGCGTCCGGTTAACGCGTACTGGGTCGGCTCTCCGAGCGCATCTTGCACCCTGAGGCGAATTTATGCCCGCAATGCGCGCCCGGTCTGTTTTCTCCATCTTTCTTCTCGCCATTCTGTCGATCTCCCCATACCTCAATGCGCAAGATTCCGCCACCGGATCAATTCGTGGCGT
>DATFQQ010000455.1:0-10813 GCA_035264195.1 Candidatus Sulfotelmatobacter sp.
ACAGGCAAGCCCGTCAACGGCGCACTTGTTCATCATCCAGCCGTTCCTGGGGATGAACGCTGGAATGTTTGCTGGCCTGTTCTCGACGCATCCTCCGACGGCCAAGCGGATTGAGCGGCTGACGGGAAGGCCCGCGGATTATATGCAATAAAACAGCTTTGAGCTTCGAGCCCCGAGCTTCGAGTAAGGCCACGCATCAGCAGACACGTACGAAAACGCAACCTTGATAGGGGGCGCCGTTCTTTTCTCGAGGCTTGTAGCTCGAGGCTCGCAGCTCAAAGCCGTATGACGTAGGTAACTCCAGCCCCTCAGATCTGGATAGTAAAATCGAACGAATGTCGCCCGAGACTGCCATCGCTGTGTCTACCAAAGCTGTTGAACTGGAAAAAGCCCTTCGCCGTGTGATTCGCGGTAAGGATGAAGTCGTCCGCCTCGCGCTGGTCAGCATTTTCGCCCGCGGACATCTTCTCATCGAAGGCGTTCCCGGTGTCGGCAAGACTACGCTCGGGCAAGCTCTGGCCCGCGCCATCGATTGCACTTTTCAGCGCGTGCAGTTCACCAGCGATATGTTGCCGTCCGATGTGCTCGGCATCTCTGTCTATTCGGCAGCCGAGCAGAAGTTCGAATTCAAGCGCGGCCCGGTCTTCACCAACGTCTTGCTCGCCGACGAAATCAACCGCACAACGCCAAAGACGCAATCAGCACTGCTAGAGGCAATGAACGAAGGCCAGGTCACGGTCGACGCGCATTCCTACGAACTGCCGCAGCCGTTCCTGGTGATCGCTACCCAGAATCCGGTCGAGCATCACGGAACCTATCCACTGCCTGAATCGCAACTCGACCGTTTCCTGATGCGCGTGCGTATGGGATATCCCGATGCTCAGGCCGAACGTCAGATCTTGCGCTCAGAAGCCGGAGTCGCCCATCTCGATGATCTTCGCCCCGTTCTAACCGGAGCCGAGGTCCTTGAAATGCAGCAGGCAGTGAAGAAGATTCGCGTCGACGATTCGCTCGTGAGTTATGCACTCGAAATCGTGCGCCGCACCCGCGAATCGGAGTTCCTGTCGCTGGGAGTTTCCCCGCGCGGCTCGCAAGCTCTCTATCGCGCCGCACAAGCCATGGCCTTCCTCGAAGGACGAATTTTCTGCACTCCGGAAGACTTCAAGCCGCTGGTCGTTCCGGTCTTCGCCCACCGCGTGGTTGTAAACAATCTCTACGCCTCGACACTGAAGAAGTCTGAGCAGTCGGATCAGGTGCTGAAAGAGATCGTAGAGAATGTCGCAGTGCCTGTCTAGACGCAGGCTGGTCCATCACCACAGCAATTTCCGTGAGAGAATCTTCCGTTCAATGATTGCGGAAATCATTCCCGAAGCCTACGACGCAGAAGGGAAGCAAGTCTCACAGCCATTTCATGGCCGCAAAGGTCTGCATCCCACCTTTCCGATGGGACGAAACTTCAGCCAACCCCTAACTTTTCGCTGCAAGAGTTTGGAGGAACTGCGAGTCTTCCTTTGCGGATGTCGTCCTGTGTCTGATGAGAAGCTGTTTGGCAAAAGGGAATATTGGCAGCCTCCGGATGAATTTGAGAAGCGCAAGGCCGGCGATTGCGAAGACTTTTCGCTGTGGACTTGGCGGCAATTGCTGGACATGGGATATGACGCTCGAATTGTCTTCGGAAGAAGTGGCCGATATGGGATTGGTCACGCTTGGGTTTGTCTATTACAGAATGACAAGTGTTATCTTCTCGAGCCGCAGGCTGCTCCGCTCGGACTTAAGTTGCCGCGACTCTCGTCCCTAAGATATCAACCGCGATACTCAATCTCTTCGATAGGCGGTGAATTGAAGTATTACGCGCATAAGAATCCAGCAGAATCCCACATGCCTCTGCCTTTGGCGATCCGATTATTGCCGGAGTGGTGCCGAATTTGGGGCCGGTTCTGGCTCAGAACTACTGTCCGTCTTCCATATTGGATAGCACGGAGAATGCTTCGCTCGTTGGCTTCGAAAAATCCGCAGCCAACCGGAAGTCTATAATTCTCCCGTCATGTCATTCCTCCGCTTTTTGATGTTGCTCTCGCTCGTAGCCTGGATTGGCGGTCTCATCTTTTTTGCCTTCGTGCTCGCTCCGACCACGTTTCAGGTTTTGCCCAACACGCATCTCGCCGGCAACGTCGTCGGACGCGCTCTTAGCAAACTGCACTGGATTGCCATCATTTCTGGAATTGTCTTTCTGATTACGTCTCTGCTCTACAGTTACATCACGCAGGGAACTGCGCATGTATTCGCGCTGCGCCATGTACTTATCTGCCTGATGCTCGCGCTGACACTGTTCTCACAGTTCTGGATGATCCCGCGGATGGATACGCTCCGCGCCTCGGTCGGTGATTTCGCCACGGTCCCGCTGACCAACCCTGCACGCGTGCAGTTCGACGCACTCCACGTCTGGTCGACACGAGTAGAAGGCGCTGTTTTGTTGTTAGGCTTGGTCGCGATATTTGTAACGGCCAGTGCGCTGAACAATCGATGAGGAAGCAGTGGTCAGGGGTCCGTGGCTGGGTCTCGCTCTAAACCATTTTTTGACGTAATCCACCGCGGTGTCATCTTGATGACCTGCGC
Source organism: Candidatus Sulfotelmatobacter sp. (assembly GCA_035264195.1). Taxonomy (GTDB): domain Bacteria; phylum Acidobacteriota; class Terriglobia; order Terriglobales; family Acidobacteriaceae; genus Sulfotelmatobacter. Next base: position 2,617 of record DATFQQ010000455.1, read on the forward strand.
TTCTTGCAGGCCGGAGGACCTTTGCAGTCTCCGGCCTCATGAGCACTGCAGGCAGAGTTGCATAGGTCCTCCGGCGCCAAAAAACGGCGCCATCAGGATGACAAACTGGAATGGTATACAGCAATTCTTAAATCGCTCTAGCTGGCCAGTGATCACTGGCCACTTTGCTCTTTACTTTCCCCGTTCCATCCTTATCGCCCTCGGAAAGAGGATGTTGTTTTCCAGATGTATGTGCTGATGAAGATCTGCCTCAAACTCCACGAACGCGCGATATAGCGCTTGATAGCTGGCGCAGGCGCCCTCCGGAGCAGCATAGTCGTTGCTTGCCTTACGCATGGCTCGTAGCGCATTGCCCGCGGCATCATGCTCGTGTTCCATCATCGTTACAGGATTGGCAACGGTTCCAAACGGTGGCGGCAAAAGCGGCTCGCCCTGTATCACCGCTTCCTCCATCCGCGTGATGTAGGGAAAGAGCACCATCTCTTCCTTCATCATGTGAGAGGTCAACTCCTGGGCCAGCCCGCGGAACAGGGCCTGAATGTGCAACAATTCGGAGTGGTTCTTTCCATGAACTCCACAGACCTTCTCGAGAAGCGGATTGATCCGTGCGATTTCCGTACGCACGAACCTGTGATGTGTCGCGTTAATGTGCGCAATCAATTCCGATAATGGTTCGCGTTGCCAGTCGCGATCCGTACCTTTCTGCGATTCCTGTTTCGCCGTGTCCAGCTCTCGCTGGACCTCTTCCAGAGAGAGGTTCGCGGCCCGGCACGCTTCGTCGAGTGGCTTGTTTCCTCCACAGCAATAATCAACGCCCAAACGTTCGAAAACTCGTGTCGCGCTCGAATTCTCCAGAGCCAGTTCTCGCACCGTCTTTTCCGCAGTCACGCTCATTCCATCCTCCTCGCAGCCTTTTCTGTCACAGGCACTGCATAGTTTGAGGCTAGACAAGCAGCGGTTATCTGCCGATGACTTTTGTCACAGCTTCGGGAGAAAAAAGCAGATTCCTCACCGGCCTTCGCCGGTTCGGAATGACAAAGGTTACGAGGACAGGTCGGACTCGAGTGCCTTTACATCGCGGATAACAAGGGAGCGGCCGTCAATGCTCACGATGCCTTCCGCTTGCAGGCGCGACAGATTGCGCGAGATTAGCTCGCGAACGGTTCCGATCTGTGCAGCCAGTTCCTGATTGTTTGCAGGCAGTGTTACTTCGACTCCTTGCGCGACCCTTCTGCCTTCGCTTTGCGCCATACGAAGCAGGTACGCGCCGAGGCGCTGGCGAACCGTCGTAAACGAGAGTTCTTCGATAATGCCGACCAGGCGGCGCAAGCGCCCGCCAACGACTTTCAAAACCTTGAGAGCCACCGCTGGATGCGCGAGGCATAATGCGTGAAAGTCTTGTTTGCTGACGAACAAAAGCACTGTGTCCTCGACGGCAACAACCGATGCCGGATAGTTGCCTCCGTCGAATACCGGCAACTCGGCGACTGATCCCCCAGGACCCTCGATGCTGAGGACCTGCTCCCGCCCTCCTGGTGAACTCTTGAAGATGCGAACACTGCCTGACTCGACTACAAACAGGCCTGCGCACGGTTCGCCTTCGCTGAATACGATCTCGCCAGCGGAGTATTTGCGGGAGGAAACGCGCTCGAGCAGGAATTCGAACTCACGGTCGGAGAGCCCGGAAAATAACTGCGTCCTGCTTAAGGCCTTGGCACGACTCTGCTGGCTTTCCGGCACAGCCGGTATTGTACAGAAATGGTGCGCCTGCGGAGACTCTCCGGAAACTGTGGAAGGAGTCTATCCATACGGGAGCGAGGCATTAGCGGCGAGTTTCGGCTTCCAGGACTTCGCGGATCTTCACTGCGAGCAGATCCAACTCAAAGGGCTTCTGCAGCAACGCGGCCTTGCCGTCCCATTCGATCTGTCCTTCAGGAATGACTTCGCCTTCCGTGTAACCCGACATGAAGATGACCTTAATCTGGGGGCGTGACGCAGAGATGCGGCGAGCAACTTCTGGGCCACGGAGGAACGGCATTACAACGTCGGTGAGGACAACGTCGATGACACTGTTGTATTGCTCGGCCAGTTCGACGGCGTCCCGTCCGTCTTTAGCCTCTAGCACGGAATAGCCGCGCTCCTGCAGGAATTGGCAGATCATCCATCGCAGTTCAGGTTGATCTTCGGCGACAAGGATAGTTTCCATTCCGGTGCTAGGAATCGTGGTACGAGACGGCTCTGCCTCGTGGGCAGGCGGCGTAGCGACACGCGGAAAGAATGCCCGCAAAGTGGTACCACGCCCGAGTTCGCTGTCGACGCGAACGTGTCCGCCGCTACCTCTAACGATGTTGTAAACCACCGATAGACCCAAGCCAGTTCCTTCGTCCCGGCTCTTGGTGGTGAAGAACGGCTCGAAAATCCGGCTCTGGGTCTCAGCGTCCATTCCAACCCCGGTGTCGGATACTGCGAGCATCACGTAGTCTCCCGGAGGCACCGCAGAGAAGCGGCTGGCGCGCGTGAGGTCGATGCGTACACGAGCGGTTTCCAGTGTCAGTTTCCCCCCTTTTGGCATCGCGTCGCGAGCGTTCACGACGAGGTTCATGATGACTTGCTCAATCTGTCCGCGGTCGGCGCTTACATAGACCTCCTCCGGATTTAGTTTGACCTTGAATTCCATTTCTTCGCGCAACACTCCGAGCAGCATCTCGCTCATGCGGGAAACAACGGAATTCAACTCCAGCACCTGCGGACTGAAAACATGCTTGCGGCTGAACGACAGGAGTTGTCGCGTGAGACTCGCGGCGCTGTCGGCGGTGCGCACGATGGTTTCAACACTTTTTCGAGCGCCCGCCGTTATCCCGGCTTCGAGCAGCACAATTTCGGCATAGCCGCGAATCACCATAAGCAAATTGTTGAAGTCGTGCGCGATGCCACCGGCAAGACGGCCGACGGCCTCCATCTTCTGCGACTGCCGGACTTGTTCTTCGAGTACCCGCCGTCCGCTCACATCGCGCGAAATGACGACGACCCCGCCGACTGCCGCGTCATCGAGCAAATTGTTGACTACCGATTCCAACCAGATCCAGGAGCCGTCTTGATGGCGAAAACGGAATTCTGGCGGAGTCGCGGTGCCTGTGCGCAAGATGAGCCGCTCGAAAGCGGAGCGAACGGGTTCTCGATCCTGGGGATGCACGAATTCCATGAAGCTTCTGCCAAGAAGCTCCGAGGGCCGATATCCCGTCGTCCGCTCGACCGACGGGCTCAGATACAGCATTGTCGTGTCGACAGCAACCACGGTGATGACGTCGGAAAGATTCTGGATCAGGTGCCCGAACCGGGCTTCTCGGCGCTGCAGTATCGCTGCGGCTTCCAGACGCTCGCGAATGTCGCGGAAAATACCAAGCAGCGCAGGACGCCGACCGACCTCGGTCGTGCTTACGCTCACCTCCACCGGAATTGCCGTTCCGTCAGACCGGAGCAATTCCAGTTCTCTACGTCTTGGCCCACCTTCCGAGGTCGGATTCAAGACTTCTCGCGATGGGCCCTCATGGTAGTAGAGCTTTGATTCGGGCATGCCGACAAGCTCTTCTTCCGCGATGCCCCATATTTCGCAAGCCTTGTTATTTGCCTCAAGGACAAGACGCTTCTCAGAATCAATTACCAGGATGGCATCGTTGGCGGCATTGATCAGGCTGCGGTATTTCTCGTCGGAGTGACGAATCCGTTTGACGATCGCTGACGATAAGCCAATTCCCAGCAACAGAAGCAGGCAGGTAGCCACGAGAGCAACGATCGAGAGCACGCGATTGATCCAGCGCGCTCCTTCACCCAATGTTGAGGAAAAGGCATCCTCTAATGGAGTGATGCGCGCATCAATCTCACTTACCTCAGAAACAATTCGCTGTATTTTTGCCGCATCCGGACGGGTGGAGTTAATTTCTGCGTGAAGGGCGTCTGCGCGGCCTCGCAGCTGGTCGATGTAGCGGTCGCCGTCCGTCCAGATCGCAATGGCTTCGGCCATGTATCCGAAATGACCAAAGCGCCGAAAGAGCATGGCCATGCTCTCGACGTCGTCGGGGTGGTTGCGTCCCTGCACGAAGCCCTGATGTACCAGCTTCATGTCCGGAGAAGCAGAGAGTAGTTGCTGGCGGGCGATCCGGTCCCCCTCGGGCACGGCGATCTCAGCCAGATATTGCTCGTAGTCGCTCTCGGCGTGAGTCGAAGCGTACTTGGTGAGGCTGAGAACAGCTTTCTTTTCGGCCTTCGACCACAGGCTTTCCCCGCCTACGTAGGCTCGAACTCCAGTGAGAATTTCAGAACGGAGAGCACCCAGGAGGAAGACGCAGATCACGATGGCGACAAACACGCCAACGATCACCAGCATCTTCCTGGCGACGGAGAGACGACCGAAGATCACCGACTGAAGTCGCATGTGGCAGCGCGGAGCCGAACCTTCAGGGTTAGCAAACGAAACCCTCTGTTCGCGTCAGATGCACGCAAAACCAACACGTACGCCAGTGTGCCAGCCAATATTGCTCTTAGAAGTTCTTGAACCGAACGCCAATTCTTGACAGCAGGATATCGCGGGCTTAGGCCATGTAGTCAAGCGAAGTACTCAACGTGATAACACCGTGGTGTAAGTCATGGGTTACTCCCTCGAAACAAGCAGTTACGGCACGCATTATCCGGGACGATTTCGGAAGAAGCAGTCGGCTGAGTGATCGTTCACCATGCCAACGGCCTGCATGAAGGCATAGCAGATGGTGGATCCAACGAATTTGAAGCCTCGCCGCTGAAGGTCCTTGCTCATGGCGTCCGATTCGGCGGTGCGTGCGGGCACCTGCCGTAGTGACCTCCATTTGTTCACGCGGGGCTTGCCTCCGATGAACTGCCAGATGTAACGATCGAAGGTGCCAAACTCTTCCTGGACGCGAAGGAATGCTTTCGCATTTTCGATAGCCGCGGCGATTTTGAGCTTGTTGCGGACAATTCCCGGGTCGGTCAGTAGCTGTTTCACCTTGCGCCGGTCATAACTCGCAACACGTTTCGGATCGAATCCGTCGAACGCGCGGCGGTAATTATCGCGCTTGTTGAGGATCGTGTTCCAGCTGAGGCCCGCTTGTGCACCCTCGAGGATCAGGAACTCGAAGAGCGTGCGGTCGTCATGGACAGGCACACCCCACTCTTCATCGTGGTAGCGGATCGACAACTCATTATTCGCCCAAGCGCAACGTTTCTCTTCTTGTTTGCTGCTGGCACACATGCAAAAGATTGTGCCCCCTGCGGTGAAAAGCTTCAACCACAGAAGGCACAGAGTCTCACAGTCACAAACTATTGCAGCGACTTCGCTTCGGACTTGTTCACTGGAGACTTTTTGTCGAGCAGCGAGACTAGCTCGTGTGCAGAGGCGGGAATGCCGACTTTGCCTTCGCGGATAATCTCTTTCGCACTTAGCTTTCGCCCATAGAGCTTCTCATTTGCACTGCTATCCGAGCGCAAGGTCGAACCTTCGAGAGAAACTCCAGCGAACAGACCCTTGTTTCGCGAATACGAAAGAATCTCGGCGTTCATCACGATGTCGGTCGCGCCCTCGGCCGTTCTGCCCTTCGGCCCCGCTGCAGCCGAAGCGTCCGCTCCCAGTTTCACTTTGCTGCTGAGCAGTGACGTCGCACCTTTGGGATTCATGACCAGGAGGACGAAGTCTGTCGCCTGCCCACCCAACTGAAATCCGATGCTGACTCCTTCAAGCGCGTACAGTGCGGGAGCGCCCCATTTCCCTGTATAGTGCTGTCCGCTGCGGCAGATCATTACGCCGCGGCCGTAACTGCCACCGATACCGAACGCACCCTTCTTTACGGAGGGGAGAACCACGATGCATTCGGCCTTGTCGATCAGATCCTGGGGAATATCATCGGGGATATTCAAAATCTCCTTCAGCACCTCGCCGGCATCCTTGACTCGCTCCGCCTCGTGAAGATCATTTGCGGCAAACGCGGTCACACTCCATATGAAGACTGCTACAAAACACACGATGAGCTTTTTCATTCACACCTCCCTGGAAAACTGTCGGGAAAACTGTATACGTCGATGTTAACTATCTTCGTCGTCGAATTCGAGTAGCAATTCCGGCTCACGCGGAACACGGGCATTTCCGCGGATGCAAGTCGTTTAGATTGCACGTTTTGTGCCATGACCAAACGTGTGCTCCTTTTGTAACTTGGCACCACATTGGCAAACCACCTAGAGTCGACCTGAGCGTATTGCCAGCATCTCCCTCCTTCGGCCCGTTGCGTGCATCAAATGACTTGGGAGTGTGATGAATCACGGTTTATAGTGAAAAAATTGGATTGCCTGGGCATGAAGTACACGAAGTACACATTCACGGTTTTAATACTCTTTCTGGCAACCTTTTTGGGAACCAGCGAGTTGCAGGGCCAGTCCGGCTACGTTTCGGGTGATCCGACCTACAGCGCTTCCAACGCGGTGTCTACACCGGACAATTCAGACCAGCCGCAATCTTTGATCACGCTTCACGCGCGCGTGAATGAGGTCAATGTCCTTTTTATTGCCACCGACAAGCATGGCAAGTTCGTCCGGGATCTCAACCAGAACGATTTCACGATTCTCGACGATCACAAGCCTCCGCAAGCGATCTTGAATTTCCGCAGAGAGACGGACCTGCCGCTGCATCTGGGTTTGCTAGTCGATGTGAGCGGATCGGTGGGAAGCCGCTTCGCGTTCGAGCAAGCCGCCGCCACCAGCTTTCTGCAGCATTCGTTGCGTGCTGGTTTTGACAAGGCCTTCGTGCTGGGCTTCAACAGCCACAGCCAACTGGCGCAAGATTTCACCGACAATGTTTCCCTGCTTTCGACCGGAATCCACCGCTTGCGGGACGGTGGAGGAACGGCGCTCTACGATGCCGTCTACCGGGCGTGCAAAGACAAGCTATTGAAAGACCGTACGGACCGGCCGGTGAGGAAGGCCATCATCATAGTCAGCGATGGCGAAGACAATCAGAGCGAAGTCACGAAGGCTCAAGCGATCGAGATGGCGCAGCGCGCCGAAGTCATCATCTATGCGATCTCGACCGATGACAGCGGCCTGGTGATGCGCGGCGACAGAGTTCTTGAACAGCTCGCGGATGCAACTGGCGGACGGGCGTTCTTCCCCTTCAAGATGAAAGATATTACGCGGTCATTCTCCGCGATAGAAGACGAATTGCGCAGCCAATATGTAGTCTCTTATAAACCGGCGAACTTCGATTCCGACGGACGATATCGTTCAATCGAAATCTCGGCGCTCAAGAAAGACCTGCAAGTCCGCGCGCGCAAGGGATACTTTGCACCACAGCAATAAAGCCGGCTTCCGGCGCTCGCCCTTCGGCTTCTGCTAGCTTCATCTTAAATTCACATTCCTCATGCGTCCTCTACGAGCGTCAGTTCGAACACTTGAAGCTCGATGACGATTATCGGAGGCCGTCTTTTGCGCTGTCTCTTATGCTGTGTGTTTCACTCTCATCTTCGGAACTCCTGGTAGGTTCGGGGAACTGTGCTTGCCGAGATCGCAAGCTGGTTCCAGAACATTTGATCGCCGCAATCGCCAACGTCAGATCGCCAAGTTCCTTTTCACTGAAATGCCGAAACTTCCTCGTAGAGTTCGTCGGGGGACGCGGCTCACCGCAACGCTGACGTCTGATCCGCCGCATGCGAACAGCAGATTCCTCGCGGCTTCGCCGCTGCGGAATGACAAGCGGCACTAGGCTGAGATTGAATGACCAATGCGGTTTGCGCCGTTGTTTCTACTGAACTTGGGTTGCAAAAAAAGGGCCGCGAGGATTCGCGGCCCGGTGCGGTACGAGTGATTGCGTTTATTGTTCGCCAGCGGTGACGTTGCTGCCCCAAAGGACATTACTTCCCCACAGGACGTTGCTACCCCAGAGCACATTGCTGCCCCACAACACGTTACTGCCTGTCGGGTTACCGGATCCCCAGAGAACGTTGGATCCCCAAGGTTCGCCGCTGGCGCCCCAGAGCGGGTTGCCGGACATTGCCGAAGCAGGAGCGCCGACGAGGAATTGTTGCGATCCCCACACGGCGGTGTTCGACCACGTGCTCGACGTGTTCCACACCGCGGTGGAATTGTCGTTGAGGTAGACATATCCGTTCGAGGAGTTGTACGAAGCGACCGGCGACATCGC
>DATFQQ010000456.1:0-4540 GCA_035264195.1 Candidatus Sulfotelmatobacter sp.
CCCCGATCAACCGCACCTTGCGCGCATTGGCCACGATCACTTCGTGTCCCCACTGCCTGAGCAAGCGACTGATCCAGGGCGAATGCGCCCCGATTTCCAGTGCCACTCGACTGCGCGGCATGGTGCCGAACATTTCCTGCAACGCTTTCGCTGTTGTCCGTGCTCGCTGTTCCAGTTGTATCCCGCCGGCTTCATCCAGCACGCAGTACCACGAGTTGCAGTCGCCCAGATCCAGTCCGATGGTCAGTTTCTGTTGAGAAATATTCCTGCCCTGCATTGCCCGTCGCGGTGCCAACCTTCTTCATTGCCGGTCTCCTTTATCTCTTGTGCCTCAGAGCACGTCGATAACTTGGGAGCGTATAGCATCCCGTCGGAGACCGGCCTTCTCATCCCATCTGGTTTCGCCAACTGACCCATGATCGGTGTCTAATGCGAATGTGAACCGAGTTAGGGTCTTGCTCACTCTCGTCTTGGCTACGACTCTGTCCAACGCCGCGCCCAGTTGTCCCGACCCAAGATTGCGTCTAGCGATCATTGGTGGCGACACAATTACTGGTGGCGTGCTGATTCACAAGAAACCGCTAAAGTTTGCCCAGCTGCGGCTCTACTCTTCAAATGGCAAGACCGCTGGGTCGGGATGACAGACAAGGACGGGAGTTTCCGTATCACCGATCTTCCGCCCGATACATATCGTCTCGACGTTCGAGGATGGGGAAGCACAACAATCCGGTTGAACCCGGATTTGAACAAATTGCCCAACGGACAAATACCTGCCTACTCGGTGCTACTCATGGAGAACGGGTGTGTTGGCACCTTAACGGTCGTAAACTGACGAGATTGTTGCAAAATCCCGTTTACATCAACAACGCCCGGATGAGATTCTTTCTGCCATGTTTACGCCGCAAGAGTCTCTGAATGCTTTGGCAAGGATAGCGCTCTGGGGAGGGTTCGGGGCGGCAGCTGGTTTAGCGATTCACACACTTATTCGGAGAAGGCGGCTGCGGAAACTCGGGTTCACTTCTGCCGATATATCGTCACGGGAGGCATTATTCAAGAAGTGGTCGGAGATCAACGTTCAGAAAATGCCTGAGAGAATATCGCTCACCCAGGTGGACTCCTATTCTTGGAGCAAGCCTTCGGAGTACGAACATGCCAGAGCGGCACTTGAGAAGCTTGGGCTCGAACGAAATCCGGTGTTCGTGGCCTCTCCGCAGAAGTGGGTTGTGGAATTTTGGCTAGGCAAAAATGACGGTATTTTTGCGGCCGTACTTGATTCGCCACCTTGTGGAATCCACACTGAATTTACAGTGTCGTACAAGGACGGCTCGACCGTCAGCTTCGAGAACACGGAGGAATGCGGGCGACGGCACCTTGAAAACCACAACTGGATTCATTGCGGTTCAGTCGCACCGGACCATTTGTTCGAAAAGGCATTGAAAGAACGGCTACCGCACTACGTTGGGCAAATGCGCTTGGACGATTGCGTGCAAGCTTACGAACGAGCCACCAACGAAAGCTTGGCTTGGAGGCGACGAGTCGGATTTAGCCCCGAGGAAATGAAACTCACATACGAACGAGTGCGACGCAGGCGCTCCGTTTTGGGCAGGTTTACGTAACATCCCCATTACACTCACCATCCCACACACGGCACATCTACAGGCCGACCCCCGATGCGAAAGCGGCCGGGTCAGAAGAACCTAGCTACGACACCTGTGGGCAAACCCTCACACCAGACGACCTCGACTACACGCGGGAATGCGGCGTGGACATCAACAGGCGATCCGGTGCTTGGATTGCACGCCCGGGAAAGCGCCGGGCGGCAACACAGGCTCCACGGGCTACGAGTCGATTTCAGCAGGTTGGATCGTTTAGTGGCACTTATCAAAGGCTTTGACCACAGAGGGCGCAGCGGATCACAGGAAAAACGGACTTATAAGTGTCGATCCGTTTGACGCACCACCCTAGTGATGGTCGTCGTGGTCATGGTCGCCGTGGTTGTGGCGCCAGGTCCAATACTCCTTCTGCTCTTCCGGCGGCAATCTGCGAAAATCCCGGCCAGAGTCGCGGTGCGTCTCGTTGGCCCAGCGGTGATAGTAGACCGTCTCATCGTCGTTCCACACGTGGTAGTCGGTGTAGTACGGGTCGTAGACGCGAACGTAATGATGTTCGCAGGCGACCCCGGCCAACGACGAAGCCAGTCCTGCGGCCAGCAACAGAGTCCTGAATGATAGCGAACCTCGGGGCATGCTTTTTGTTCTCTCCCTTAAGAGTGAAGAAGCGCTCTTGACCTAAGATTAGTTGCCACTTGAACCCAGCAGTTGTAGAAAATTGAGTAAAGGTGTGTCAGGATAACCAGATTGCGGGCCGGTCCGTCAGGCTGCAGGCAATTCTAACGTTTGCTTGCGATAGCTATTTCTTTTTCTTTCGAAACCTTTTCAACTGACCGCACAGTGTAATAGACTACTGTGTCCTTGTTAGGGAGGAGTCTGGTGGGAAACCCGTTGCGTACGTTGCTCGATTTGCCGGAGAAAGAACGGTCCGAGCGGGGACTCGAGCACACGCCTCGCGAAATCTGGCAGCAGCCTGATACTTGGAAGACCACGTACCAGATCTGTTCCAGCCGTCGGGCTGAGTTGACGGACGTGATCCGGCGAGCCGGAATTGGGCGGGGCAGCACCGCATCTCCTACAGTCTATTTGGTTGGTGCCGGCACATCGGACTACACCGGGCGGGCGCTGGCTCCTCTGCTTCGCGATCGTTGGAATGCCGAAGTATGGGCGCTGCCGAGCACAACTCTGCTGACCGAATTGGACGCGTTTCACCGGCCAGGGCGCGAGTACTTTTGGATTTCCTTTTCACGCTCAGGACAAAGCCCGGAAGGAGTCGCGCTTCTCGAGCGCGCATTGGAACGCCATCGTTCGATTCGTCATCTGTTGATCACGTGCAATCCAAAGGGTGAGATGGCGCAGGTTTGCGCGCGCTACCCCGATCGCACCGAGGTTCTCGTGCTCGATGACGCGGTGAACGACAGGGGTCTGGCGATGACCAGTTCCTTCAGCAATATGCTGCTGGCCGGGCAATGCGTCGCCAACCTCGATGCACTGGAGGAGTTTGGAGGAATCGTTTCGAAGCTCACCGAGTGCGGCACCCAGTTTCTGCCAGCCGCTGCCGAAGTTGCTGCTGAGGCGACTACCCTCGGATGTACCCGGGCCTGCTTTGTAGGGTCAGGCGTGCTGCGCGGAGTTGCCGACGAGTGTTCGTTGAAAGTGGTCGAACTCAGTGCGGGGAAAGTGACGACGCTGGCGGAAACTCCGCTCGGCCTGCGTCACGGTCCTATGTCGAGTGTGGATGGGCAGACTGTGTTCGCCGCGTTTCTCTCGAGCGAACCGCGCCGTCGTGGATACGAACTCGACCTGCTGCGCGAGATTGACCGCAAGCGCCTGGGACGCGTTCGAGTGGTCGTCACCACGGGCGATGGCGGCGATGTGAAGGATCTCGCGGACTATCGATTGTCGCTGTGTTGCGGAGCGGACTTTCCGGATGATTATCGTCCGATACTTGACGTGATGTTCGGACAATTGTTGGGACTGTTTGCTTCCATGCGTTGCGGCCTGAAGCCGGACCAGCCCAGTCCGAACGGCGCGATCACGCGCGTCGTGCAGCCGATCAAGTTGTATTCCTGAAAATATTTCCATCCACAAAATCCTCGTCTTGGCGGTAAGATTTCTGACGACCGCTGGAGGCCACCATGAGCAAGGACATCTCTCGCCGGGAATTTCTTGAGAACGTCGGACTTGGAGCGGCTGCCGCAAGCACACTCCTCAGTCTGAAAGACATTGCTAATGCGCAGTCAGAAAAGGGAATTCTTCCTTCGCGAACGCTGGGCAGAACTGGCGCGAAGGTTTCGATCCTGGCTTTTGGCTGTGGCAGCCGTTTCCTGATGTACAAGGACGAAGACAGCGCCACTGCAATCCTCAACCGCGCGATCGACTCCGGAATCACGTACCTAGACACTGCTTTCGCGTACGGGGACGGCGAGAGTGAAACCCGCGTGGGCCGCGTGATGGCCACGCGAAGGAAGGAAGTGTGGCTGGCGACCAAGATTCCCGATCGCACGCGCGACGGATTCCTGCGCCGGCTAGAGGCGAGTCTGAAACGGCTGCAGACCGATCATGTTGACCTGGTTCACATCCACAGCCTTGGGCAGGCCGATGATCTTGCAAAGATCGAAGCTAAGGACGGGGCTATGCAGGGCCTGATGCAGGCGCGCGAGCAGAAGATGGCGCGCTTTGCCGGCATGACTAGTCACACCAACGGGGAAGTGATGGCGCAGGCGATTCAGCGTCATGATCTCGATTGCGTGCAGATGGCGCTGAACGCATCACGCAACGGACGATTCGAAGAACTCGCACTGCCAGCAGCCAACGCGAAGAACTTGGGCGTCATTGCCGTGAAAATTACCGGTCAGGAATTTCTTGTGGGTGAGGGTGCCGGGAAGGCGGACATGAACTCGCTGCTGCGCTACTCGATGAGCTTGCCG
>DATFQQ010000457.1:0-9379 GCA_035264195.1 Candidatus Sulfotelmatobacter sp.
TGGAATTGTTCGGCATTACCGACTGGCTGACGGAGCAGGAACACGAGGAACCGACTCTCCAGCAGTATGATCAGTCGATCCTGGGCGATCCGGTGAAAGATCGCAAATCATACGAAGATGCGTCGCCCATCAAGTACTTCAAAAATGCCAAAGCGCCACTGCTGATCCTGCAGGGGACGAATGACATTCGCGATCCGAAAGAAGAGGCGGAGCAGGCCGAAACGATCCTCAAGCAGGAAGGCAAGGTCGTCGACGCCCATTATTATCCTGACGAGGGACACGGCTTCGCCAAAAGGGAGAATCAGATCGATGCCATGCAACGCACAGTCGAATGGTTCGACCGGTATTTGAAGAATCGACAGCCGTAGAACCAACGCGCCGAGATGCTCGCAACATCGGTGCTACTTGCGCTGTCTGCGAATGCCTTGAAGGACTCTCACACCACTAATGGCGAAGCACACAACCGCTCCAAGCGCGGCTAAGATCAGCAGATTCGGGTGCAAGTGTAGAAGGTCGGCTATCACCGCGCTGACCGCAAAAACGAGGCCCAACACGTTCAACCACAGGGGTGCGTGGATCTGATCGGTCAAGTCTTTATGGAGCCGCAGCTGCAAGAGCAGGGCTGCCAGTCCTATGGCAGCGACGACCACCATCGCCAGCGGGCTCAAAAAGGCGCCGCGACTTGTGTAGATGACAACCAAAGCCAGCGCAAGCAGGAGAAGCCCGGCGGCGACGACCGTCCAGCGTCGGGGCTTAGACGATGTCTGGTTGGGAGCGGTGTCTGGCAAAGGATTTCCGCTCAGAGTTATACAAGCGGACCGCGAGGTTTTCAATGGGACAAGCGTGCTGTGTCGAAGGTGGGTGGCCCAGCCTTTGACTTGCCCGGCAGTGCCATGACTGTGGGTGCCCCGCTCTTGCGTTTTGTGCAAGGGCGGGAACCGCGCACACATTCAGCGAGGGCGGGTACGATGCTGCCGACAGCGGTGAGATTTGCGCCGGTCGCGTTGATGCTACGGGCGTCGACTTACATCTTCGACTCCCACAGGTATCGGTCCGTGGTTCCCACCCTTGCACAAAACGCAAGAGTGGGCCACGCTCAGTCCTGGTGGTATCCAGAAGAACCAGAGGGTGGGCCACCCGCCCGTGTTTGGAACAGCCAGGTTGGCGGGTACCCCGTCCTTTGAGATTTGATTTACTTTCCCCAAAGATTACGAAAAAAGCGAGTTTAGGTCTCGTCGTCTTCGGTGGATTCAGCTTTGTCCCATTCCTCAATCGGCACCCAGCTCTTGCAGGTCTTGCCACCTTTCAGTTTGCAGACGTCGACCGAGTACACAGGGTGAATCTCCCAAACCGAGGCCCGGGCCGGGCTCGGTCTCTTGTCATCATGGCAGGGAGCGTGGCTTCCTCCTCCGTCATAGAAGAGCGGACCGCGGAACCTCATTAAGTGGGTTTTCAGCTTGTTGAGTTTGTCGGGATTCCAGGCCTCAGGGCGAAAGTGCGGACTTATCTCGGCCGTAACGCTGGTGCAAGGATCGTCCTCGTCAGGCGCGTCAACACTGGTCAGCTCGATATGTATGTCATTTGTGTCCGTGCCTGAGAGATTACAATTCACCGCCTCGCCCTCCCGCTTGTTGGAAATATGGGCATCCATGATGTAGGCAACATACTCGACGTAAGAGCCTTCACCGATGGATTCACCATTTTCATTCAGGACTTTGACTACATCACTCCGGTCTTCGCCGACTTTAATTTTCGGGCGATTCTGAAGATCAAGGAACGTCTGGTAGGTAATGACCACTGGATTGGATGTGGTAGCGCAGAAATTGTTTTTTGCCTGGCTCTCAGCGCGTTTTTTGTCGTTGGTCCCCTCGCCTTCGATACGGCACACATCATCGATGCCGGTAACAGGATCGCTGGTAAATGGCATGCGGCAACCGGGATGGAATTCGAGATCCGAAGCCTTAAGCGATGCGCGGCGGGTGGCGGCTGTGGCCGATGTGCCTGGTTTTACCGGCTTGCCAGGAGAGGTCATCATGGAAAGCACAAGGGGAATAGCACCGGCAGCAGTGGCCAGAGCGGCCTTCTTTCCGCTTACAGGACGCACGGGTGTGCGCTTCCGGCCCGCTGTTTTTGGCTTTTTGTTATCAGGCGCCATAAAGTCTCTCGCTGCGAGCCCTAACTATGACTTTCTTTCCGGCGTCGCTGCGCCTTGGTTCACCGTCGGCGTGGGGTTGCTATCAGCCTGCGAGGCGACAGTGGAAGCGGAAGGTCCTCCAGAGAAGGTATTGGGAGTGGAAGGGCCGCTGTTCTGGGGCGTAGCGCTAGAAGTATCGTTCGGTTGCGGGCCCTCGGAGTCCGGGTTGACGTCACCACTGCTGATCTGAAGTCCTTTACTGACCGCGTAAGTACTGGCACTGACGCCGAGCAAGGCAAGCACGTTGGTTGGTATGTCGGGCAGTCGGTTTTCTTTGCTGTTGGCCACGACAACAAAGAAGCTGAATCCAATCACGAATGTGAAGACGAGAAGTTGGAAGCGCGACAGGCTTGCTCCCCCGGAGAGTTCTTCCAACATTTTGCTCAGATCAATCTTGTTGGAAGCCAGATCGAGCAGAAGGATGATGGAGAGCAGGAAAAGAAAGGTCAGAGTGGCGTAACCGGTGGCCAGCTTGAGCTTGTCCATTGCATCGCCCTCTTTTCTGATAACGAGGAGCGAACAAATTAAGGCGGTGGCGGCAGCCGCGACAACAATGATGTAGCGGATCCAATCCTGAACTGTCAGCTTTGGTTCATGATCGTTAGGCATAGCTACCTCTTTTCAATGGCAGAACGGTACCTGAGTGCCCGGACCTTTTCCCATAGATACAGAACTTGGCTAGCAGTGAGGACTACCAGCGAAAAGACAGACACGTCCGGTAGCGTGTCATGGCTTGATGCAGAAAGAAAGCGCCACAAGAAGTCACCGGCCACAATGATGGTGACAACCAATAACTGAAGGCGGCCGAAACTGAAATAGAAGGTATTGTCGCGGCGCTCACCCGTGAGTAATCCGCGGAGCGGGATAGATCCTGAAATCAGCTTGTATCCGATTGTCGCCGCCAGGACGACAAGGAACCCTTTACCGCCCAGCCAGGCCAAGGTTCCAATTCGGAACATAGTGGGAATTCCCCCGGTTAGTCTTTTCAGGATGGCGAAACATTGTAAGCACTTTCTTTTACATTGCAAGAAGGAATTGAGGATAAGAGCTGGCTCCGCGCTCAGTGGTGAGAGACTAGTTCCGTTTTGGGAAAGCTTGGCCGGGTGGCCCGCCCTTCTCAGGCGCACTGAGTCATTCTGACCCAACCAAACAGAGGGTGCCCCGTCCTTGCGTCTTTTGCAAGGGCGGGCACGATGCTGCCGAAAGCATAAGGTTTTGCGCCACCACGATCACGCCACTCGATGGCGAAAGGAAATTTCTCCCCAACCCTCATTCACCTTGGACAGGTCCAGACTCGCCCATCCGGTAGAAGCGACAGCTGCTCCATCGCCATTGCTCCGGCGACGCCACCAATCCACGTTTTACTGGATTGCGATGCATGTAACGAAGCTTCTCAATGCGCTTCTTGGTTGTCCAGACGTTGAAGTCGTAGAAACATGCCTGCCAGAAGGCCCGCCGTGGCTCCGCGCCAAAGAGTTCTCTCTGCCGCAGATCTTTGCGTTTTCGTTTGGGCAACAGCACGTGGGCGGTACGCTGTTTCAGCACCTGCATCACTGTGGAAGGGTTGCCAACTTCTGGTTCCGCGATGAGCAGGTGCACGTGCTCAGGCATTACCACGTAGCCAACCACGACAAAGCGGTATCGCTGGCGGGTCTGTTCGAGCACGGAGAGGAAGCGGTCGCGCGCCCGAGGTGAGTCCAGCAAGGGTCGGCGGTGATAACAGGAATTGGTGATAAAGTGCAGGTGGTGCGCGCCGTAAGTCGATGCAAACCGGCAGGCATAACTTCTCATGGTATCGGCCGCGTCTTACCCGCCCTTGCAAAAAACCGCAAGAGCGGGGCACCCACGGTTTCGAAACGGGAAACAGAAATCAAATCTCAAAGGCCGGGCCACACGTCCAGGCGCGCGGCTTCAGCGAGCCTTGTGGTACACCGTGGGATCATTCTTCAGGCTGGAATCAACCGCGAGATCGAAGGTTCCATCTTTGGCGATCCAAATGAATTCACCGCCATTCCAGCCGTCGCTCTTGCGGATTGTGGCAACGTAGCGGTCCGTGAGCGTGGCTGGGTCTATCGAAACCAAGTCCGACTCGAAGAACAGCGAGCGATCTTCGCGCATGTGTGTCGAAGAGATGACGGCAGCCAGTTTCTTTCCATCTGGTGACCAGCTGCGAAATTGAGTGGTCGAAGCAAGGGCATCCTTCGTGGAGAACAAGTCTGAAAGAAAATCGGACCGCTGTCCGGTCTGAAGATTCACCAGCGTCGCATGTCCGAGGGAGGGGACAACCACAAACATGTCATTCGGGGACCAGAACGAGTCAAACCAATTCCCCGGTTCGTCCATCCCGAGCGGGTTCGCTTGCACAGGCACCCTACCGGCACCGCCGAAGTAGAACGTCCCGGATTCGCTTCCGTCATTTGCACATGCCACTGTGAAAAGAAGGCGTGCCGGATTGTGTGGGCTGAAGGTAGCTACACGCGCAACCTTGGTCACGACGTGCTGCTTGTAGAAGATGCGATGTGCGTCCGGACTGCAGGCGCTTCGCAACGTCGGCTCTACCGTGTAGTCCCCATGTTGCACAGAGCCGCCGGCCGGCCACCAGGGCTCGTACTCCCAAGGGAAGACAATGGCCCCGATCACAACCAGAAGTAAAACGCTCGCCACAGCGTATAGCGACTTTCGGACTTGCCTCTCGCTTCCGCGTTGCCAGTTGGCTGACAGCGCACGAATCGAACGTCGCAGGAGAACGACGGCCAATGCGAAACAAAGAAGGGCGAGCAGGAAAAGAATGGCCGCGAGCGCTGGGCTGCGGGGAATCGCATGAGGCGCGCCGCCCACGAATAGGATTGAGGCCAACACTAAACCGAGGCCACCCAGCACCAAGGCAATGAAGCCAATGACTCCAATCACCGGCCAGAAACTCACTCCGCGGCCCATGAACTCTCCTTGTTTTTCGGATTGTTCCATCCCGTGCCCCCTAACCGCAATATCGTCCTGCGCAACTGTCGTTAGCAGGATCTGTAGCACTCACGCACGAGACCGGCGTCAGGCGATGGCAGCAGATCTTCGATCTGCAGGAGTTCGCCGTCTCTGTCTGCGACCGAGGCGTCGCTGGAGGGATCCCCTTCTCCTCGCGGGAATATGGGTACCTAGGTCTGGGTTCCGTCCCAGCTTTCGTCCCCCATGTTCGCCGTCCAGTTTTCCGCCTACTGTGATGAGTTCTGGACTCCTCGGGCCTCGGAGACTTTGGAAAGACGCGGGCGGGGGCGCCCGCGCCACACTGGCGTTCTTTGGGCCTATGTTTGCTTCTTCACTTGGCAGGAGCCGCTAGGCGTCGGTACGTCGGCCGAAACATCGAAGCTTGCGGCGGGGTGAATCCGTGGCGCTTTCGACCGTACACCGCCCATGTTTCCAACGAGGTAGAGGCAGAGGCGGTTGTGGGCCAGGTCAAAATGCGGTCGACACCGTTTCAGTGGCTTTTCTCGCGGTGTCTGCAGCTTTGCCCAAAAGTGCAAAAGATTTCAGATCAACTGGTCGGCAGCGCTATACGCGGCTTGCACTCTGCACGGCCTTTCTGTTCAGTGGGCTGCACCTGAACGCGTCTGGCGGAAGCTCATCTTGCCCAGCTAGTCCCGCGACGGATACGGCAGATTCCGAGCATTCCACGGTGCAACTCGAACCGGGGCCCGAAGCGAAACCATCGAATTCCGAAAAATACGACGTGAACCGGATCGGTCAGCGGAACACTGGAAAAGGTGTGAACCTCTACTCTCTGGAGAAGGAGAGATCGCTCGGGCAGGGGATGGCCGAGAACATTGACCGGCAAACGAAGTTTGTCACGGACCCGGACATCGTCAAATACGTAAGCGGCGTGGCCCAGAGAATTATCGGCAACTCCGACGCCCAGGTCGCATTCACCATCAAGGTGATCGATTCGACCCAACTCAACACATTTGCATTGCCGGGCGGTTTTCTGTATGTCGATAAGGGATTACTGACGGAACTGGACAGCGAAGCGGAACTCGCGGGGCTGATCGCGCATGAAGTTGCGCACGTCGCCGCGCGGCACGGGACTCGCTATGCGACGAGGAAAACGGCTTGGAATTTGATTTCGTTTCCGGCCGTCTACATGTCCGGACCAGGCTCGATCGGAGTCCAACAGATCGGGCCGCTGGCCTTGAGAAAATTCGCCCGCGATGCAGAACTTGAAGCGGACCTGCTGGGAATGGAATATCAGTATGCAGCGGGCTACGATCCGCAAGCGTTTATCGATGCATTGGAACGACTCCATCACAAGCAGATTCCGGGGGGAAAGCGTGGGGGCTCCTTTGGCCGTTCTCTTCATCAGTTCGCGAAGTCGTACGCCTTCTATCCGCCCATGGAAGAGCGCATTGTGAGACTGCAATCGGAGATTTCAAGCGTGCTGCCTTGCCGCGATACCTATCTCACCGACACGAGCGAGTTCCAGGAGATCAGACGGCAACTCCTGGCGGACGAGGTCGTGCTGCATCGGAATCACGCCGGCCATGGCGAAAGTGGCGAAAACGGCGGGCCGGTACTACGCAGGCATCCAACAGAGTGGCAGGCTCCTACGTTAGTTCACACCGCGCTCCTCAGCGACGCTAAGTCCTTCAGTTTTTAGGCACTAAGGCTTCGGCTCGTTACCAAAGTCGAAGCATTCCTCTTCGTCTTCAGTTACTTGTTGGTCACCTCTGAATGAAATCCACTATGCACAGCACTTATCTAGAACAGGGGAACGTATGCCTGTTCCGAGCGACTGCTCGCCGTCGAATCGGAGGAGTGCAATTCATCTCGGGAGGAGCAGTTCACAAATGCGCAAACTACTCGCGTTTGCTTTCTTGGTTGGCATGTTTTCGTTGGCGGCCTTCGCGCAGGAGACTGGCGTCGCGCCGAAAGCGGAATTCTTCGGAGGCTTTCAATACGCCCGCTACGACGGCGGTTTGAATTTGACCGGTTGGGACACCACGGTCACTGGAAATATTAACCGTTGGTTCGGCATCGCCGCAGATTTCAGCGGTGGCTACGGCTCACAGAGCGGCGTCAGCATCCACAACTACACGTACACCTTCGGCCCCGTGGTTTCGTTGCGTCAGAGCCGGACTTTCACCCCGTTCGCGCACTTCCTGGCTGGCGGCAACCGCGCTAGCGCCAGCTTCAGCGGCATCTCGGGTTCGTCCAACGGCTTTGCCATGATGTTCGGTGGAGGGTTAGACATCAACGCTGGCCAGCATTTCGCGATTCGTGGAGCCCAGTTCGATTGGCTTACATTGCACTCGAACGGAGTCACCGATAAGAACAACATGCGACTTGCGACCGGAGTGTTGTTCCGCTACTAACACGTCCGGAATATCTATCGATCAGGGTTGAATGATGAATTCAATCCTGATTTTTCTTTTGCCGGTTGCGTCCTTGCGATTCTGGATTATGAGAAGAGGGCTATTGGCGAAACGCGGTGATGCTCTCTCCCTCATGGAATAGCCGGAGCTGGCGCATCTTGCCGTTGGTGTCTGGGACGAACTCAACCCAGCCGTCGTCTGTTCCGGTCACCATGAACGTCGTTTCAGAGACCGGAGATAAGGCACGCTTTGGCCGGCCGACCATGCGAATCGTGAGATGATCGCCTTCGATTCCCACTGCGATCTTGGCACTGGGTTGGTGCGAGATGTATGTACCGACATAGGAGTCGAGACTGAGGTAGAGAGGCGCGACCGAAGCCGACAGCGGTTCGGTGATCGATTGCGAGTTCAATTTTGCGGGCGGAGAGTTCGGTACGGCCGGCTGTGCCTCGACGGGCAGTACATCGACCTGCAGGTGTTCAGAGATCAAATTCGATTCGTCCGGTGAACTGGCCGCCGTCGCTGTGTCCTTTCGGCCCAATGAGGCCGCTCTTCCGCGAAGTTCACTGGGGCTTGCACCCGGATGAATCGACAGATAGTTGTCATATGAAACGCCGGGAATCTGCACGTGTAAGACCCGAATCCAGCTATAGCGAATGGCAAAGCAAGTCACGCAGAACAGGGTGATCGATATGATCGTCCCGTGAATCATCGCACTGGTGTGGGGACGTAAGGGATCGAGCGAGGAGAACGAAGGGATGCCGTCGAGCGCGCGCGGTGCAGAGGACGGAGACGCCCGTAACCAGAATTCCGGGCGGAAGATCCATTGCCGCGCGAGAGAAACGACTGCATCAAGCAGTAGATGTAGAGACGAGAATCGCCCTGTCGAGTGATCGTAGCTTGAAAGCATTTCTTCGCCGAATCGCCGGCGAAATTCCGGCGGGTGCAGGCGGAGCACGCAGCGATAGAGATGCCCGAGCATCAGGCCCTCCGGGGCTTTGCCATTTGCAGCCGCGCCCGCGCCTCGCGGACGACGCCTGTCAGCCGCGCGGTTTCCGCGGCAAGGACGCCGCGGCCAGCGGCCGTCAGACGATAGTAGCGGCGGCGAGGATCGTCGTCTGACTTGCGATTTCCCAGTTCCTGGATCCAGTCCCGGTCAATCAGCTTCTGCAAGTTGTCGTAGAGAGTGCCGGGACCGACTTTGTACGTCCCACCGGAGTGACGCGCGATTTCTTGCATGATGCCGTAGCCGTGAAGATCTTCGCCCGCGAGCGACAACAAGATATGCAGGGTCGCGGGGGAGAGGGGCAAGTAGTGATCAAAGCCGTCTGTCATAACTCGGCCATCGTTATATCGGAGTCCGAGCTAGTTGTCAACAGGAAAGTTTGGCTCACGCGGTGCGTACGATGCGCGTAGTTCCCGCGAGCCACTCGGCCTGGCGTGGATCTCCGTTATTGACGGCGTAGAGCACGAGTTCCACGCGTGTGGAGATACCCAACTTCTCGAAGATCCGAAAGAGATATTTCTTGATCGTGTGCTCGCTCAGGTTGAGTTCGCGCGCAATCTGGCGGTTCCCTAATCCCTCGGCCACGAGCGCGACCACCTGTTCTTCGCGCGGGGTGAGTAAACGATCACCATTCGAGTTAAGGACCCGCAGCGATGGCACCTCAGAGATCAGATCGATGAGATAGTTCAGTTGTTCGGTGCTGGCCCAGATCTGTCCGGCAGCCACGCGGAGCAGGCATTTGCAGAGAAGGCGCAGGTTGGCATTGGCAATGCAAAAAATGCCTCGTGCCCCTGAACGAAACGCACTGATGACGAGATCGCG
>DATFQQ010000458.1:0-8022 GCA_035264195.1 Candidatus Sulfotelmatobacter sp.
CACAGAAAAGTCGTCGAGATCTGCGCCCGCCACGGTGTTCACGTCATGATGGAAAAGCCGTTGGCGGTGAGCTTTGATGACGCGCTCGCGATCCAGAGAGCGGCTCAAACCGGCAATATCCACGTGCTCGTGAACTATGAGACCTCGTGGTATCGAAGCAATCACGCGGCATATGACCTGGTTCGCGAAGGTGCACTCGGTGATGTCCGAAAAGTCGTGGTGCACGATGGCCACCGAGGCCCCAAAGAAATCGGCGTCGAACCAGAGTTCTTCGCGTGGCTCACCGATCCGAAACTCAACGGCGCCGGCGCACTCTTTGACTTCGGATGCTACGGCGCCGACTTGATGACCTGGCTCATGAATGGCGAGCGTCCGCAGACCGTTACGGCCGTCACACAGCAAATTAAGCCTGAGGTTTATCCGAAAGTGGATGACGAGGCCACGATCATCCTCACGTACCCCAAAGCGCAAGCGATCATTCAAGCCTCGTGGAACTGGCCCTTCGACCGCAAGGACATGGAAATCTACGGGCAGACCGGCTACGCGATCACGGTCAAGAAAGATGACATCCGGGTACGTCGTGCAGGAGAGAATCAGGAAGCACAGGTCGCCGCCAAGCCCATCCCGGCTCCCTATGACGATTCCATGGAGTACCTGCGAGCGGTGGTCTTAGAGGGTGCAAAAGAACATCCGCTGTCATCTCTCGACACCAACGTGACGGTAACGGAAATCCTCGATGCTGCGAGACGATCAGCCAAAGAAGGAAAGACAATTCATCTGCCGCTGTCTCGATAACCATTGCGATTTGTCATCCTGAGCGTAGCTGGCTCTCCGCGAAGCGGAGCGCCAGCGTAGTTGAAGAGCCTGCCCTGAGGCGAATGCCGAAGGGATCCCTACCCGTGCGCAACACTAGATCGATTTAGGAATTGCTGTATTCCATTCCGCTTTGTCATCCTGATGGCGCCGTTTTTTGGCGCCGGAGGACCTATGCAACTCTGCCTGCACTGCTCATGCGGCCGGGGACTGCAGAGATCCTCCGGCCTGCAAAAAGCGCAGGCCATCAGGACACAGAGACGTTACCCGTCCCAGCCGACGACCTTATCGCCCGCCATCACTCGCGCCCGTTCGAACGCGTCCGGCAATCCCCGCAGCAAATCCGTAGCCACCAGCGAATGCTCGCCCACGATATCTCGCATCACATCACCCGCCAGCCCGTGCAAATGCACCGCCGCACAAACTGCGAGCAGCGCACTCTCTGGACCTTGCGCACTCTTCCCCTGCGCGAGCATCCCGGCAACCATTCCGGTCAGAATGTCTCCTGTTCCACCAGTCGCCATTCCGGGATTGCCGGTGGTATTTATCCAAGTCTCACCATCGGGCTCCACAACTAGCGTGCGATGCCCCTTGAGCACGACAATTAATTCATGTTCGCGTGCAAAGTTCCGCGCAATACCCAGCCGGTCGTTTTGAACGTCGGCAATCGAACACCCTACTAACCGAGCCATCTCTCCCGGATGCGGAGTGATTACCAACGTCCTTCCATTTCCTTTCAACTCGCTCGTGTGTCCCTCAAACGCATTCAGCCCGTCCGCGTCGACGACCATGGGAGCCTTGTGATGCGACACCAGCGATCGCACCAGAGTCGCCGTGTGCGGGTCGCGCGAAATTCCTGGACCGATCGCAACCACACTCATGCTCTTCATCAGTTCTTCAATGCGAACGCCCGCGCTGGTCGCAATCGTACCTGCGTCGGTTTCGGGCAACGGCTCTGTCATCAACTCGGGATAAAATCCAGCCACATTCGCCAGCACCGACTTCGCGGTGGCTACCGTCGACAATCCCGCGCCGGCGCGCAAAGCGGCCATTCCTGCCATCGCCACCGATCCGACTTTGCCGACAGAACCGCCAACAACCAAGACGTGCCCGTAGCTGCCTTTATTCGATTCCGCCGGGCGCGGCCCGATCAGCCCCGCAAAATCCCGCGGATGAATCAGGTTGAGTTGCAATGACGAGACAATTGCTTCACCCGGCGATCCGATATTCGCCACATACGTCGGCCCTTTGGTCAAAAGACTGAAAACGTGCGCCGGGCGCGGCGCCGTAAACGTCACGATCTCGTCGGATCGTACAACCGTGCTCTGCTGAGGCCCAATCGCGTCGGCATCTGCGCCTGAAGGAATGTCGACCGCGATCACGGTTGCACCGCCCACATTGATCGCAGCAATCGCGTCCGCATAAAGCCCGCTGACCGGAGGCTTGAATCCCGTCCCCAGAATCGCGTCGACACAGACATCAGCGGACAGCAACTCGCGCGCCCGCTCACTTTTTAGCTCATCGCTCGAACGAACTATCGTCGCCGCCATCGGCAGTTTGCCGTACATCGTCGCTGCATCGCCTTTCAACTCAGCGGGGTCGGCCAGCAGAATGACGTCAACCGGCTTGCCCCTTTCATGAAG
This sequence comes from Candidatus Sulfotelmatobacter sp., assembly GCA_035264195.1. Taxonomy (GTDB): domain Bacteria; phylum Acidobacteriota; class Terriglobia; order Terriglobales; family Acidobacteriaceae; genus Sulfotelmatobacter. The sequence goes on from DATFQQ010000458.1 coordinate 2,457, forward strand.
CAGCCTTGCCGCCACGAAGCCGTCTCCACCGTTATTGCCCTTGCCGCATACGACGACGATCCGGCGTCCCGACTCAGGCAAGAGGAGAACTCGTTCCGCGACAGCCGCACCAGCATTCTCCATCAGGGTGAGCGACGGCACTCCAAACTTCTCGCTGGTGACGCGGTCGATTGCACGCATTTCTGCCGCAGTCACGATTTTCATTGGAAATCCGTTCTCATGAAGTGGCCGCGGTCTGCTCGAGCTCGCGCAGTTGCGACGGTTCGCCCATCGCGATCAGGCAGTCTCCGGATTCAATCCGCTCGTCTGGCGCGGGATTGAAACGCATGGCGTCGTTCCGCTTGATGGCCAATACAATCACGCCGCGTTCCTGCCGGATGCGCGAACTTTCCAGGGTCTTACCCGCGAATGCCGATTCGGGGGTGATGTGAATCTCGCCAATCTCGAGATCCATACCGAGATGAGTAGTTGCAGTATCGAGAAACGTGACCACATGCGGCCGCAAAAGCGACTGCGCGATGCGCTGTCCGGCAAACGAATACGGCGAAACGACCGAATCGGCTCCAGCAGTCAGCAAGTGCTTCTCTGCGGCATCTTCGCTCGCCCGCGCAATAATCTTCAGTCGCGGATTGAGTCCGCGCGCCGTGAGCACGATATAAAGATTCGTTGCGTCGGTGGTTGTAGCAGCGATCAATCCGCTTGCGCGATCGATCTGCGCCTGGCGCAGCGTCTCTTCCTGGGTGGCGTCTCCGGCAATGACGAGCCAATTCTCCGAAGCATAGCGCTGGCGCTTCGCCTCGGTATTCTCGATCATGACGAAGGGCGCCGGCTTCCGTGCCAACTCACGCGCCACGCTGCGGCCTACACGTCCCATGCCGCAAATGATGAAGTGGCCTTCCAGGCCGCCGATTTCTCGCTCCATCCGCCGCCTTCCGAAGAAGCTTTGCAGCTCGAATTCTAGCAAAGCCTGGCTCAGTGCCCCGACTCCCAACAGCACCAGCGAGACTCCCGCGAGAATCACAAACACATTGAAGATTCTTCCGGCATGCGACAGCGGATGCACTTCCTGATACCCGATGGTGGTCAGCGTCGTGACCACCATGTAGACGCCGTCAAACCAGGTCCATCCTTCAATGAGATGGAATCCGACCGTACCTGCAACCACAATCACAACCAGCAGCAGGCCAATCATTCGAAGATTGCGGAAGGCTTTCATTGAAGCCGTGGTCAATGGCTGCCAATCGTAAAGAGAGACGATCAGCTCTGCCTTTTAGCTGACTCACGACTATAAAACAAACACCGCTCAATACGTATCGGGAATCCATTGGCAGATATGCCAGGGTTGATCAATTTGCAGAAAGGCAGAAGTCAGCGTTTGGCGTCGGACGGCAGCAGGCTGATTTCGGAAACCGAGTCGATTTCACCCACTTCGAAGCGATTCCAGAGACTCCCATCAATCTCGTCACACTTCTCTGGGTCCTTCGCAAAGCCAGGAAGCTTCCTGCACGGGGAGGCCCAAATTCCGTCATCGGTCACAAGCCATTTCGCGCTGACGGACTTTCGATTATTGAGTTTCGTATATAACAAACGAACTTGAGAACGAACTAGATCGTACTCCTTGGGCGGTACGTAGACGTGGTACTCGACCGAGTACTCAAGATCGGAGTCTAGCCATGCCTGCTCGGGTTCTCCCCACAGTTTGCTCACGGCAATCGTCGTCCACTTCACCGCCTTTGAGTAGTGTCGCGCAAACTGGGTGTATGGGTATTGGTCAGACGGCAGCAGGGTCCTGACCCGTTCTGCGAAGGCGTTGGGACCTACATCATCTTCGGCGACAATCCGAGTTCCCCAAACGTTGTAATATCCCGCGAGCACCTCAGAGCGGCCCTTCGAGATGTTCTTCAGCTTGAATGTCCCCCTGAGAGTTGTCAGGGACTTGTTCTCTCCTACCTTCTCCAACGTACCGCCAACATTCAGCGTTCGCGGCTGATGTTCAGGCTGGTAGACATTTTGGAAATAGAAGGAAATACCAACCGACAAGACCCCACCGACACCGATCAGAATCGGAATCCATGTCTTGAGGAATGGAGTCTTCGGCTGTTCTGCCATGGACCACTCCTGCTACAGACTGTGTGGGCCCAATGGAAACGCAGTAGACGAATCAGTCTGCCATCGACCGTGCTGCCGGCGCGACAGCCGCACCATTGGCAATCGAATTCTGCACCTTGCTGTGCTTGCGCCCGTAGCTGAAATAGATGACCAGACCAATCACCAGCCACACGACGAGCCGCAGTTGCGTCATCGGCGATAAACCAATGATGAGCGCGCTCGAAAACAAGATGGCGAGAATCGGAACCAGCGGCACCATCGGCGTGCGGAATGGACGATTCAGTTCTGGATGTGTCCTCCGCATCACCCACACCCCGGCGCTCACCAGAACAAATGCGAGCAAAGTCCCTACGCTGGTCATTTCGTCCAAAACGTTCAGCGGCACCAGCATCGCAAGGATTGCGACAAAAAAACCGACCACGATCGAACTGAGGTACGGCGTGCGGAATTTCGGATGAATCTTGCTTGCCCATGGCCAAAGCAGACCATCGCGAGACATGGAGTAAAACACGCGCGACTGACCAAGGAGCATCACCAGCATCACGGTGGCAAGACCAGCGATCGCGCCCAATTCCACCAAGAACGTTGCCCACTGCTGTCCGGTGACGCGAATTCCCACGACGACAGGATCCGGGACATTGAGTTCGGAGTACGGAACAAGGCGGGTAAGAAGACCCGAAACCAGGATGTAGAGAACGGTGCAGATGACGAGCGATCCGAGAATGCCGAACGGCATGTCTTTTTTCGGATTCTTGGCTTCCTGCGCCGCGGTAGAAACCGCGTCAAATCCAATGTAGGCGAAGAAAACGACTCCCGCACCGCGCAAAATGCCCGACCATCCAAAGTGCCCGTTTTCGCCCGTGTTGGCCGGAATGAACGGATGCCAGTGGTTCGGCTGCCAGTTGTGCTTAAAGAGGAAGGCTCCGGCCAATGCAATAAAGACGCAAACTACCGCGACCTTCAGAATCACAATGGCAGTCGTGAAGTTGGCCGACTCCTTGATGCCGATGACGAGGATCGTCGTGATGACAACGATGATCAGGAATCCTATGTAGTCGAAGTTAACATGCACTACTTTTCCAAATAGCGTGAGATCGGAGTGAGGCATTGGCGGAAGACCCATGCCAATGTCTTTCAGAAACGCTCGAAGATGCCCGCTCCAGCCGACCGCAACCGTTGCGGCGCCGAATGCATATTCCAAAATCAGGTCCCATCCGATGATCCAGGCGACCAACTCTCCCAGCGTGGCGTAAGAATAAGTGTAGGCGCTACCGGCGATGGGAATCATCGACGCAAATTCCGCGTAGCAGAGACCGGCGAACGCACACGCAATGCCCGCCAGAATGAAGGAAAACAGAATCGCCGGCCCGGCAAACTGTGCCGCAGCCTGTCCTGTGATCACAAAGATTCCTGCGCCGATGATGGCGCCGATTCCGAGCGTCAGCAGGTTGATCGGACCGAGAGCGCGGCGCAGACTATGTTCGCCCGTCTCCTCGGCTTCCTTCATGAGTGTTTGCAGCGGCTTGGTAGCCAGCAGATTTGACATGCGTCGCGGTCTCCTTGTTGATAAGAACCCGGTCTATCAAAACACGGGCAGTAGCACAGATTGTCAAAACCTCGTCACTTACACCGACTCCGCTCTGCTGCTGCGGGACCACGCATAATAAACGGGAATCCCCAGCAGCACCACGATCAGCCCCGGCCAGGTGAACTGCGGTTTGTAGCGCAATAGTACGACATCGATAAACAAAGCCATAACAATATAAATGGCTGGCAGCACCGGGTACCCCACTGCCTTATACGGCCGGACCGCGTCTGGACGCGTCTTCCGTAGCACAAACAGCCCTACAATCGTCAGGACGTAAAAGACGAGCACTGCGAAAATGATGTAGTCCAGAAGCTGTCCATAGCTGCCCGAGATGCACAGGACGCAGGTCCAGACCATCTGTACCATCAGCGAAACTGCGGGTGTCTTATACGTAGGATGCAGTTTGGAGACACTGCGGAAGAACAGCCCGTCTTTGGCCATGGCGTAGTGGACCCGCGCCCCGGAAAGAATCAACCCGTTCATGCAGCCAATGCTGGAAACCATGATGGCCGCCGCCATAAGCAGACCGCCGATGGCCCCGAACATCTGCGTCATCACGGCCGTAGCCACCCGATCCTCGGCCGCGTGCGTGATGCCCCGGCCAATGATATCGGCCGCGCCTTCTACTCCGTGAAGGGGTAGTGCAATCAGGTAAACAAAGTTACACGCGATATATAACGCGATCACGATCCCGGTTCCCAGAGCTAACGAAATCGGCAAGTTTCGGCTGGGATTCTTCACCTCACCGGCCGTGAACGTCACGTTATTCCAGGCATCCGCCGAAAACAGCGAACCTACTTGCGCTACCGCAAGGATCGTCAGCGTGCCCACCATGACGATCGGGCCGCCGACACCAACTTGAACCGCGTGCTGCGCGCCGAGTCCGGCGTTGTGCCAGAAATTGCCATGAAAATTCGCCAAAATGGCCTGGGGATTTCGTCCAAAAGCAAAGCCAAGGAAGGCAAGCGCAGCGAGGGCCATCACTTTCGCCGTGGTGAAAATGTTTTGAATGGCGGCGCCCGTCCGGACTCCCAGGACGTTAATGAGCGACAGCAGGATCGTCAGCAAAATTGCCATCAGATTCTGCGTGTTGATCCCGACGTCCATGTTGCCCAGCACCATGGGTCCGATGGGAATAGGTGGAACTTTCCAGAGGTGCAGGATCCAATGTGTTGAGGAGATCGACGGCCAAAAAACGCCTAGAAACTTTCCGAAAGCCACGCCCACAGCCGCAATTGTCCCGGTCTGAATTACCAGAAAAAGCGTCCAACCGTAGAGGAATCCCCACAACGGACCCAGGGCCTCGCGCAAATAGACGTATTGCCCTCCGGCTCGCGGCATCATAGCTGCCAGTTCCCCGTAGCTGAGTGCAGCGGCGATGGTCATGAAGCCGGTAATGGCCCATGCCCCGATCAGCAGAGCCGGCGATCCCACTTCGCGCCCGATCTCGGCCGACACAATAAAGATGCCGGACCCGATCATCGACCCGATCACCAGCATAGTGGCGCTGGTCAGGCCCAGTACCTGGACCAGTTCCTTGTCCTGATGGCTGTGAATCTCCCAGTCGCTCGAGGCGGCTGGCTGCGTTGTAGAAGTGCTCAGAATTACCCCCTAAGATCACGGTCGCGGTTTCAACGATAAGTATTCCCCTTTGTCATCCTGATGGCGCCGTTTCTTGGCGCCGGAGGACCTATGCGACTCTGCGTGCATTGCTAATGCGGCCGGGGACGGCACATAGGTCCTTCAACCCGCGAAAAGCGCAGCCCTCAGGATGACAACTGAAACCGGGCGATGTCGAGAACTTTACCTTAAGATGCGGAAAAATTCCTCTGCTGATTTGCGTGGATCCCGCAATAGATCGGATATTAC
>DATFQQ010000459.1:0-8273 GCA_035264195.1 Candidatus Sulfotelmatobacter sp.
CGCAGCGCCCCGATCAGCGGATAGTGTGAATTGGAGGCCCACCCGGCGGTCACAATGCCAAGTACCGCCAGGGACGACACACCCAGCATGAACAGTACCCCGATGTTCATGTCCGTGATGGCGTGCGTAGGGCCAAAAGGAACGACGACGAACACAGTGAACGCTGCCAGCACCACAATGAAAGGCGCGATCCAAAACACAACTTTATCTGCGCCCTCCGGGATGATGTCTTCTTTTAGGAGTAGCTTGAGCGCATCGGCGATCGGTTGCAGCAGCCCGTGTGGACCGACGCGCATTGGCCCCAACCGCACCTGCATGTGGGCCAGAATCTTACGCTCCAGCCAATTCATGCAGATTACGGCGATCGAAAGCCCCACAAACACCAGCAGCACATACACGACTGCCCAGAAAATGTTTCCCGCCGCGCCGGGAGTCTGGTCGCTGCCGAGGTACGACGTGATGTACTGCACCAGGTCGTGCATCAGCGGTCCACCTCGCCCAGAACGATGTCGAGCGTCCCAATCACAGCAATTACATCGGCCACAAGCTGCCCGCGGCACATTACATCGAGCGCCTGCAGATTCACAAAGCTAGGTGGCCGCACCCGGATGCGATAGGGCTGAGTCGAGCCGTCGCTCACAATGAAATATCCGAGTTCGCCCTTCGGAGCTTCGATCGAGTGATAGATCTCGCCCACGGGAGGCTTCATCACCTTCGGCACCTTTGCCATGATCGGCCCTTCAGGAATGCCTTCAACCGCCTGCTCGATGATCCGCAGCGACTGCCGCATCTCCACCATGCGCACTAGGTACCGGTCATACGTATCGCCGTTTTCGCCGGTTGGAACCTCAAAATCGAAGTTCTTGTAATTCGCGTAAGGCTGCGCCTTGCGAAGATCCCACTTCACGCCGCTAGCGCGCAGCACCGGGCCAGTAACGCCCAGCGCAATGCAATCCTTCCCGGAAATAACGCCGACACCCTTCGTCCGCTCCAGCCAAATGCGGTTCGTCGTCAGCAGTTCTTCATACTCATCAATCTTCGGCTTAACGAAGCTGACGAAATTCTTCACATCTTTTTCGAACCCGTCATACGCCTCGTATTGCAACCCGCCGATCCGGAACGCATGCGTCGTCAGCCGCGCCCCGCAATACTTCTCAAAAATCTTGAGGATCTCCTCCCGGTCGCGGAAGGTATAGAAGAGTGGAGTGATCGCCCCGATATCGAGCGCATGAGTCCCGAGCCATAGCTGGTGGCTCGCAATCCGGTTCAACTCTGTCAAAATGACGCGAATGTACTGAGCCCGCGGCGGTGCCTCGACGCTAAGCAGCTTCTCAACCGCCTCACAATACCCGAGCCCGTTCGAGACCGCCGCCACATAATCCATGCGGTCCACATACGGATTGAACATTGTGTACGTACGGTTCTCGGCGATCTTTTCCACGCCGCGGTGCAGATATCCGATGACGCACTCAAGCCCAAGAACCTTCTCGCCATCCAACCGCAAAATGACCCGCAACACCCCATGCGTAGCCGGATGCTGCGGCCCCATATTAATGACGAGCTCGTTCGCATCCAGAAACGTCTGATCCGGCGTATCCAGATCCAGCGGCGAAATTGTCTTCGGATCAGTCATGCAGTAGTCGTTAGTCGCGAGTCCTGAGTCGTTAGCCAGAAATCCTTAAAGTTTGGCCCTATCTCTATTCTTTTGAGTGGGCGATTTGAGCCAAGTGCCAAGAGCTAAGTGCCAAAAGCTGCTTTTTCATTGCCCACTCTCAATCCCTAAATTGATCTGCACCCACTCGTTATCCTGCTGCAAAATCCCGTAATCCTTCCGCAACGGAAATCCCTTCCACCCCTCAGGCAACAAAATCCTTTTCAAATCCGGATGCCCCTCAAATTTGATCCCAAACATGTCGTAAACTTCGCGCTCCAGCCAATTGCAAGTCGTCCAAAGAGGCACAGAACTCGGCACTGACGCCCCATCCGCAATCTGCGTCTTCACGCGAATGCGCTCATTCCGCGAAAACGAATAGAGAATCCACACCACATCAAACTGCTTCTCGCGCTTCGGATAATGCACCGCGGTGACATCCACGCAATAGTCAAACTGCTCATCGTCGCGCAACCGCTGCAAAATCTCGGGAATAAGCGAGCGATCTACTTCGAAGTAATTCTGTCCAAGATGTGTCAGCGCATTGACCCCGGATCCATACTCCCGCTTGTACTTGGCCACCAGTGGCGAATCCCAGGGCGTAGGCACCGGCCCCGCTGGCTTGGGCGGCGCTGGATGTCCCGCCGCAGCCGGAGCAGCCGGCTTAGCCGCGGGAGTAGCCGGAGCAGCAGGCTTTGCGGGAGCAGCCGGCGCATCAGCTTTTGTGGGAGTCGATGCTTCGGAAGGTGGCGAAGGCTTGCTGGGAGTCGTCTTCGTTTCAGATTGAACGGAACCGGAAGGTGTCGCTTTCACGCCGCCGGGCGTCGCGGTCGAGCCCGCCGTCGGTTTGTCGCTTTCCGGCGGCGGTGGTGCGGGGGATTTGGTTTCGTCCGACATAGGCGACGGCACAGACTCCGGCGCAAGCTGCGTTCGAAAGAACGTTCACTTTTATCAGCTTGAGGGGATAGTGTCAACGACTCCCGCCACCAGAGGGTGTAAAAGTTTCTAGGATGCACGGGCATCGCGAGAGACACTCCACCGCACCACCGAAATCCCTTGCTGGATCGGGTGTTTCGCGGTGTCGAAATCTATTCTCCGGTTGAGTTTTCCCCCTTTCGCCAGACGAAATTTCGTCAAGCATCGCCAGACGGTCGCAATGCCAGAAAAGCTTTCGCCAACTCTACCAATCTGGTACATTTACGCGCGTGAGCCGCTCGGCTCATTCGTGCCAGCCCTGCCTGGTAGGTCCCGCTTTTGTATCCCAGATCACGAGGAAACGAATTCCCGATGAATACTTCACGCATCGCTCTCGCAGCCTTTTGTGCCTTCGCCGCGTACTTCGTTCTCGGAGGAATCGCCTTCACAGTTCTCCCCATCCGCACCGAATTTATGAAGTACCCGGCAGTCTATCGCCCGCAGGATGGGATCAAGAAAGTGATGCCGGCAGGCATGGCCGCGATGCTCGTGGGGATGGTCGTGCTTGCGGTGCTTTACGCCATGCTCTACCAGGGGGGCTCCGGTACCGCGGAGGGAGCGCGCTTCGGCGCACTAATCGGACTGTTCTCCGTCTGCGCCTTCGTCATCCATAACTACGTGAACTTGAATATCGGACTGAAGCTCACGATCCAGCAATCCGTAGCGTATTTCGTGGAATGGCTCGTCGTTGGACTTGTGATCGGCCTGGTTTATCGGCCCGCACGCTGAGGCACGGATTAATACTGGTGGAGTTCGATGCTCTTGGCGGTTAGCGATCTACCCGCGCACCTGCGCCTGATACGTCTCGATTAAATCCCGGATGCGTTGCGCATCCTTCTTGCGATGCCCATGGCTGGTGATCGGATCCGTCCCGCCCGTCGATTCGATCACAATCTCCGACCAGAACACTCCGGTCGAAATGTGTACCGACGCGATCTTCGACATCGCAATGCTCTCTTCATTGCTCCCAAACATCCGCGACTTCACCCGCGACACGCGTTGTGGGCTTACAACCAGCTTCGTCGGAAAAAAGAAATTCCCCTGCGTCCACCGCGACGCAGTGAACGTCTCAGCAGGCGAAGAATCCATGGTAGAGAGAGGTGGTGCAGACATGGTCATGGAATTATTTTAGTCATTTAATCATTTAGTCATTTAATCAATTACAAAATCACTTAATGATTAAGTGTTTTTAAATGATTAAATGTCTAAATGATTAAATGACTAAATAGCTACACCCACTCCAGCGCCCCTTTCCTCCAAACCCAAACGTATCCCACGATCAGAATGGCCAGGAAGATGAGCATCTCCAGCAGCCCAAACAATCCAAACGCCTTGAACTTCACCGCCCACGGAAACAAAAAGATCGTCTCCACATCGAACACCACAAACAAAATGGCGATGATGTAATAACGCACCGTATACCGCCCGCGCGCATTGTCGACGGGATCAATGCCGCACTCATACGGCATCAACTTGGTTTTCGAAGGATTCGAAGGCCGCACCAGCTTGGCCGCCAGCAATGTAATCGGGAGCAGCGTCCCAACAATCACAAGAAAGATAAAGATGGGAACGTAGTTTTGTGGCATAGGGGAACTCAGCACGCCATCCTAGCGCACAGACCGACCCACTTCAAGCGAAACGGATCGTAGGAGGAATTCCCCGTTGGAAAGCGCCGCTGCCCAACTCCGCGATCTCTGCGGCAGTTCTCCGCGACCTCAGCGGTAAAAGAAGTTTCTCGCCTTCAAGAAAGGCCAGCCGCGTCAGATCCGGTACCCCGGAGGCCTGATCCCCTTATCGCGCAGATAAATCTCAGCCTGCCCCCGATGATGCGCCACGTGCACATACATCGCCAGCAAGACTTCCCGGCCAGGCAGCCGCCCGTCCGGCGAATTGTGAGGACTCGACATCTGCTCCTCCGTCAGCTTGGGAATGATGTCCCCGCAGTAGCTGAACGAATCGCTCAGGAACTTCACCACCCCGTCCTTGTCAGTCGGAGTCAACGAAGGACTCGCCGGAGGAGTTGTATCCTTCAGCCCGGCACAAAACGCGAAGTTCGTGCCGGCAATGTGCATCATCAGCTCACCGAAATTCATCGACTCCGGATGCGGTCGAAATGAGTACTGATCGGCGGGCATGGCTTCCGCAACAGCGACTGAAAGTTGGCTGAGCGCCCCAAAATGCTGCGCATACTCTCCCGCCGGAGATGCTGAGAGCATGCCGCAAGAGACAAGCACGAAAGACAAATGTAGACGAGCAAAATGCACAACCACCTCCACAGCCCAGGCATTCCCAGACCCGGAGAGTAGACTCCGCATCCTAGCGTTGGTTAGCACGGAAGTTCAGCCTTAAAGGTTCGTAATCAGGGCACGCCTTCAGAGGCTGCGGAAAAAGTCGAGAAGGCCGGGGGGTAGCGTGGAAGAGCGGCCCTTCAGGGCCGCGTAAGTGACTCGAAATCAATCCGGGCTTTAGCCCCGGTGGTCGTAGTTGGCTTGCCTGACGGACTTTTTCCGCAGCCTGTTCAGGTGTGCCTTAAAAGCCGCGAAGCAGAAAAGGCTTCAACCGCTGCCAATCTCACGCAAACCCATTCTTCACCAGCGGCAATTCCCGCACCCGCTTTCCCGTCGCCGCATAAATCGCATTACAGATCGCCGGAGCCATCGGAGGCACTCCCGGCTCTCCCACTCCCGCCGGAGGCGCCGAACTCTCCACGATATGCACATCCACATACACCGGCGCATCATTCATACGCGCCACCGCATAATCGTTAAAGTTCGACTGATCGATCACACCATTCGTAGCCGTGATTTCACCGGTCCGCGTGAGGCTTGTCCCAAACACAGCCGCTCCTTGGAACTGCGACTTCACCATATCCGGATTTGCCACAATTCCCGCATCTAAAGCCGTTGTCACTCGCGGAATGCGCACCGCGCCTGATCCATCGACCTCGACTTCCACCACGGAAGCCACATAAGTCAAGAAGCTGCGATGCACGGCAATTCCCATGCCCCATCCATTGCCGGATTTCTTCTTCCCCCATCCTGCCTTGTCAGCGGCGATCTCGGCCACCCGCCGCAGCCGCACCGTGTCATACGGATATTTCTCCGCAATATCCTTCTCCTCATCTGCCTCAATTGTCTTCCCCGATCCAATCAGCCCGAGCAAATACTCGTACGGATCGCGCCCCGCCGCATACGCCAGTTCATTCGCAAACGTCTGCACGCCGAACGCGTGATAGATATTCGCGACCGATCGCAGCCATCCAATGCGCACATGATTCACCGCCGGACCATTCTCCGAACGGAAATTCGGCACATCGAACGGAATCACATTAAATCCCAGCGCCATCTCGCCCGCGCTGGCATAGATCGCGTCCTTATCGAACGTCGACGAAATCGACGGAAACACGGAGCGCTGCAGCCATGCCTTCGGCATCCCTTTCTCGTCGACCGCAGCCTTGATGTACATAGCCGCCACGGAATGGAAATAGTCGAACTTGATGTCGTCCTCGCGGCTCCAGACCACCTTCACCGGCTTTCCGGTCTTCTTCGAGAGCACAGCCGCCTCGACCGCGTAATCCGGTTTCGATTTCCGCCCGAACCCGCCGCCAAGGAACGTCACGTGACAGGTGACCTGCTCCTTCTTCATCCCGAGCGCTTTTGCGATTTCCTCCTGCACGCCCTGCGGATTCTGCGTCGGCGACCACACCGTCACCTTGTCCGCCTGCACATCCGCTGTGGCCACCGGAGGCTCCATCGAAGCGTGCGCCAGATGCGGTGCGTAGTACTCCGCCTCGATGATCTTTCCGCCCTTGGCAAATTCCGCGTCGGGATCTCCGTTAGTGTGCACCGCTTTGCCGGGCTTCCGCGCAGTGGCTTGCAGCTCCTTCTTATAGTCAGCGGATGTATAGCTCGCGTTCGCCCCGTTGTCCCATTCGATCTTGAGATTTTTTCGTCCCTTGAATGCGGACCATGTGTTATCCGCGATCACCGCGATTCCACCAAGCGGCTGGAAATGATGCGGTGGCGTAAACGGAGCAATCGGAATCGTTTGCTTCACGCCCTTGACCTTCAATGCTGTTGAGTCATCCACCGACTTCACTTTCCCGCCCAGCACCGGAGGATGCGCGATCGCCGCATACAGCATGCCGTCCACGTGCACATCCATCCCGAAGAGTGCCTTTCCCGCGCACACGTCGGTCACGTCATATCCCGGAGCAGGTTTCCCGATATATCTCCACTCCGACGGAGGCTTGAACTGCAACTCTTCTTTCTTAGGAACCGGCTGCTTCGCTGCCAAGGCCGCGAGCTCTCCGTATCCCATCTTCCGGTTCGACGTCTTCTCCGACACCACATGCACCGGATCAGCCACACACTGCGCCTCGGGCACTCCCCACTGCTGCGCCGCCGCCCGGATCAGCATCAGCCGCGCTGTCGCTCCTGCCTCGCGCAGCGTGTCAAAGAACTCCCGCACCGAGTGCGACCCGTCCGTATCCTGCGATCCATACCTTTCATCGCCATCGCCTTGGATCACCTTCACTCGCGCCCAGTCGGCATCCATTTCATCGGCGAGAATCCGCGGCAGGCTCGTGCGCACGCCATTCCCCATCTCCGTCCGGTGCGCGACGATCAAAACTGTTCCATCCGGCTGAATGCCCAGAAACACGCTGGGATGAAACGCCGTCGCATCGATCTCAGGTACCGACCCCATCCCGGAGATTCCAACCGTTGGCGCCCCACTGGCCGCCTTTGCCAGAAGTGGGGATTTTCCAACGCACAGCACGAACGCACTGGCCGAAAGCATCCCTTGCAGAAAATTCCGCCGGCTGACGTTCTCGATCACAAATCTCTCGGCTGATTTCTCTACGGTGATCATGCGGTCTCCTTCGCCGCCTCATGAATCGCGGCCCGAATGCGCTGGTACGTCCCGCATCGGCAGATATTCCCGGCCATCCCATCATCAATATCCTGGTCCGTCGGATGTGGCTTCGACGAAAGCAGATAAACCGCCTGCATGATCTGACCGGGTTGGCAGTACCCGCACTGCGGGACGTTCACTTCAGCCCAAGCCTTCTGCACCGCATGCGGCCCATGCGTCGAGATGCCTTCAATCGTCGTGATATTCGCGCCTTCCAGCTTGCCCATCGGCTGCTGACATGACCGCACCGCCGTCCCGTTGTGCAGCACCGTGCACGCCCCGCACAGCGCCATCCCACATCCAAATTTCGTTCCGGTCAATCCGAGAATGTCCCGCAGATACCACAACAGGGGCATCTCCGGATCGCCATCAAACGTCCGTGCTGCTCCGTTAACCTTCAGGTGAACCATAAGGCACGTCCTTCGATTCGAGATGGTAAGGAAATTTGCGCCTATTTTACGCCGGGACGCTGCGAAGTTAAACCAAGTCTGCCGGACGCAAGTACCAGATATGAAAATTAAAAGTGGGCGATTTAGGGATTTTCTCAGCGAACTCTGCGGCCGTTCTCCGCGACCTCAGCGGCAAAAAAAACCCGTGTAGGGGCGGACGCATTCGTCCCCCGAGCGAAGCGAGCTGAAAGCATCGAAACTAGAAAACTCGAAACTCGAACCCCGAAACTCGAAACTCGAAACTCGAACCCCGAACCCCGAGCCCCGAACCCCGAACCCCGAAC
>DATFQQ010000460.1:0-2668 GCA_035264195.1 Candidatus Sulfotelmatobacter sp.
GGAATATCGGGTTGCACGTAAGCACTTCAACAACGCTTCGCCCCATAAACCCTATACAGAAGACTGCATCTCGGCGATGCCTTGCTTCCAGCTCACACGGGGAGCATACCCAAGCTCGCGCCGCGCCTTGCTGATATTGACAGTGAATGGTTTTCCGATCAGGCGGAGCATCTGTCGCGTGACGGGGGGCTCACCTTTCAGGTTGAAAAGGTTCCAAAAGAAGCCCATTACCCCTGCAAGCATCCACGCCATGCCGAAAGAGACAGACTTGTCTCCGGCCTTGACGCCACGTGTTGCGAGCAGATCGCTGACTATACTCCTGAGCGTTCCTTCTTCAGCATCGGCCACGAAGTAGGCGCCGTGGCCCCGTTCCACCGCCAGCAAAAGCGCGTCGACAAGATTGTTGATGTGACAGGTTGACATGGCGTGGGTTCCTCCATCCGGCCACTGCCAATTACCCGCTTTGACTACTTCCACCATCTGATCGAGCATTGGCATGCCAGTGCCCCAGATCATCGTGGGACGGAGCGCAACGGTTTTGAAGCCTTCGCGCCGCCCGTTCGCGGCGAGGAGAATTTGTTCGGCTGCAGCTTTCGAAGCGCTGTAGGGTGCGAAGCTTCGTTGCTGAACGGGGAGGCGTTCGTCGATGTTCACCTGCGGCTCAGGATCGCCCTGAACTACGCCGGCGGCGCTCACCATGATCACCTTCTGCACCGACGGCGTGTCGACCGCGGCTTCCACGAGCGTGCGCGTGCCATCCACGTTGACGGCGTTGAACTCTTCCTGTTTACCCCACATTTTAAAAAGGGCGGCTACGTGGAAGACCACCTTGCTGCCAGCTATTGCTTTGGAGAGAGCCGCCTGATCCGTAAGCTCTCCAAGGACTGGAACCGCTCCCAGGGCGGCTACGCTCGCCGCCGCCTTCTGACCGCGTACGAGAGCACGAACTTGCCAGCCTCGGGCAACAAGCGCCTGAATAAGTCGCCCTCCCACAAATCCTGACCCGCCCGTAACGAACGCCACCTGCTGCTCATTGCCAAGCTTATTCATGACCATTTCCTCCATGTAGCCTATGAGATGGCCGTCATCGCGTTCAAGATTCACAAAATGAATTTTGTTCGCTATAATCAGGAATTGATGTAGGGCAAAGAGATGACGACCGACAAAGCCGTGGTTGACGAAACGCTGACTTCAGAGAAGATTCTTGATGTTGCACGCGATCAGGTCCGACGTTTCGGTGAAGCCAAGACCAACGTGGTTGACATTGCTCGCGCACTCGGAACCTCTCATACCACAATCTATCGCCACTTCCGTTCCAAGGCGGACGTGTTCGACGCCATCGTCGGCGAAGCCATGCGAGACGAGGAAGAGCTAGCTCGCACCTTCGTCGATTCAGAAGGGGCTGCGTCTGAACGGCTGGAAGGCTTTGTGCTGGCACTGCACAACCGCAAGCTTGAACGCTTTGCGAACGATCCCGAGCTGTATCAGCTCTATCGACGTGTCGTCGACGAACGTCCCGGCCTTATTCACGATTATGCCGCCAGAATGACAAGGTTGGTCGCGATGATTCTCGCGGATGGCGTGCGAAAGAAAGAGTACAAGATCGATGACATCGGTGCGGCTGCTGAAGTTGTGCGCGACGCTGTGACGGTCTACGTACATCCCGCCCATGTCGAAGCAGCTGCGAAAGTGGGACTCCCACTGGAGCCGGCGATAAAGCGCATGATAAGCACTCTCAATATAGCGTTCCGCTCCGGATTCTCCATCGCTCCAAGCAAACGAGTCTAAAATCTCCTGCGATATTAGCTCTCCACGTGAGTGCCGTGGCAGTTAGTACTGACAAACGCCCAGATGGTCAGGAGACATACCGGTGATTGACTCTGTTGCAACGGCTCGAAGGAGGCCGTTGCAATGGCGCGAAACGCAAAATCGAAGAGGAGGCAGGCTCCCAAAACGGTCCTGAAGCTCCCAGATCTTGAACAGTCCAAGTCGGCCGTCCTCAACAGCTTGACCTCGCCCAGTTCTCAAAGTTCCTACGATCACGCGATTCGCGAGTTCATTGACTGGTACTGTTCGGAGCCACGCCTGGCTTTCAACAAGACGTCCTGACTCGGTATCGAATCTCGCTGGAGCGAGCGGCAATACGCTCCCTCGACGATTAACCTTAGGCTGGCGGCCGTGCGCCGCTTGGCCTACGAGGCTTCAGACTGCGGCCTCTTGAGCCCCGATTTGGCTGCCGGAATTGGAAGGGTAAAGGGTGCTCGCCGGCTTGGCGTTCGCATCGGCAATTGGCTGACGGCCGAAGAAGGCAGACGCATGATCGGCGCATTTGGTTCATCAGCTCTAAAACAGCGCAGGAACCGCGCCATGATCGCTGTTTTAATCGGATGCGGTCTCAGAAGGGCGGAGGCTGCTGCTCTGAAATTCGAGGATGTCCAACTCCGGGAAGAACATTGGGTGATTGCCGATCTGAATGGAAAAGGCGGTCACATCCGCACCGTTCCGATGCCAAACTGGGTGAAGACGGCAATCGACGACTGGGCGATACTTGCTGGAATCAATTCAGGTCCGCTCTTTCGAGCCATCAACAAAGCGGGAAGAGTGTGGGGAAACGGTTTCACGCCGAAGGTGATCTGGTCCATCGTGAAAGAGGGAGCCGCCAACTGCG
>DATFQQ010000461.1:0-2565 GCA_035264195.1 Candidatus Sulfotelmatobacter sp.
GAGTGGACCCCGTAATTGCCGCTACCTTGGTCCGCACTTCGTATGCAGCTGCGAGCGCGTTGTTGCATACGACCCTCGCGATGCTGTCACTGCTGGTTATTGGAAAGACCGCTAAAAGACCGTCGCCCATGAACTTCAACACCTCGCCGCCTCGCCGAGTAATCGCAGGAACCTGGCAGTCGAAGTAGCAATTGAGCAGGTCAATCAGAGTTTGCGGCGGAAGCCTGTCAGCAAGCGCAGTGAAACCGCGCATGTCAGAGAGCCAGATCGCCGCATGAACTGTCTCTGTGTGGCCGCGCCGAATTTGCCCGGCGAGGATCCGCTCTCCGGTATCATGCCCGACATACGTATCCAGTAGATTGGCCGCCGTTCGTCGCAGGGCATAAACCTCGGCGATCCGCGCCAGTGGGCCGATTATAGATTCAAGGCTAGTAATTTCGTCGTCAGCAAAACCGCCAGTCTGTTGCGTGGCCCACGTTGCGACGTGAGTCTCTCCATTCGAAAAGACCAGCGGCGTCGCGAGAAAGTCAGTGAGTTGTTCGTTACGAAAAGCGTGAATCAACAAAGAATTGAACGACCGGTCGGCGTCTTCAAGGCGCAGTCGGAACGCGACCCCGCTCTCACATACCTGTGCTACAGGGCTATTCTTGAACTCCGGGCTTTTGAGACTGTCAAATGAAATCTCGGAAATCTCGACATCCGACCCCACCCGCCAAGTGAAGCGACGCCCCATCACATTCGGATGAAGAGTCCGTACAAACACCTCGGCACAA
Organism: Candidatus Sulfotelmatobacter sp.; assembly: GCA_035264195.1. Classification (GTDB taxonomy): domain Bacteria; phylum Acidobacteriota; class Terriglobia; order Terriglobales; family Acidobacteriaceae; genus Sulfotelmatobacter. The sequence continues at coordinate 774 of DATFQQ010000461.1, forward strand.
GATAGTGGAATGCCACAGCATACGAGACGATTGCATAATTCCGCGAGCACTTGTTGGGGTGTGGATGCCGACGGACAGCCACTTATAAGCCAATCGATGGCTAATCGTACATCGGAGAAGTTCATGAAAGTTAGAGAATTTCAAAAGTGCGACGGTCGCATCACATTTTGATGCCGTGCAATCAACCAAATGGGTAGAAAAGATTTCTACATAAATTCATGCGTACCGCAATATATCTTCATATCTTCCCTCGAACCTTATGAAGTAGAACGTCGATTAACAAATTCATTCTTATGTAAGTTGACATCGGAATTCAGATTGTGTTAATAGTTAACCATATGGTTAACTATTCTTCAAACACTCTTAATTCGGTCTTCTCAGCCCTGGCGGATCCAACCCGGCGTGCCATTCTGGAGCGGCTGGCGAAAAGAGAGTCGTGTGTCACAGAATTGGCCGAGCCTTTCAATGTCTCTCTCCCCGCGATATCAAAGCAACTTCGGGTTCTTGAGAACGCAGGCCTACTCGCTCGGGAAAAGGATGGCCGAGTGTACCATTGCCGCCTGGAAGCAGAACCCCTGAAAACGGCGGCGGAGTGGATTGGTCGCTACCGGGCCTTTTGGGAACAGCAATTAGGCGCCCTTGCGAGTTTTCTAAATGAATCAATGACCCAGGAGGAGGAATCCGCATGGCAGAAAGATCAACGAGTCCCGAAACGACGCTACAAATCAGAAGGACATTCGCGGCACCGCGGCAAAAAGTCTTCGAGGCCTGGACGGAAGCGGAAAAGCTGACGCGATGGTTATGCCGCGTGACGGAACAGCATTCGACGAAGCTCCTTGAGTTGGATGTACGGGTCGGCGGACGCTATCGGCTCGAGGTCACCACACCAGAAGGGGATCATATGCTCCTTTCTGGAACTTATCTGGAGGTTAAGTCTCCAGATAGGCTGGTTTTAACCTGGCAATGGGAAGGCGATCCGGACTTTGGAGAGACGTTGCTGACTCTGGATTTTCTTGCTCACGGGAATTCGACCGAGCTTGTGCTCACGCACGAGCGTTTTCCAAACTCGCAGTGGCGCGACCGGCACGCCGTGGGCTGGAACGGTTGTTTCGATCGGCTCGACGAGTTGTTGCAATCTTGAGTTTCCAGAAGGTGCACACTGATAGTCGAAGGGGCAATGGAATGAAGCTTCGATGACATCGTTGGAGAAATCACCCTCAAGGACGGCGCTATACGCTTTACAGTCAACCGATAGAGATAAAAGGAGGTTCGACATGCAAAACCATAAGGTAGTTTCCAAAGAAGAATGGTTGGTGGCCCGCAAAGAGTATTTAATCAAGGAAAAAGAATTCACGCGGCTTCGGGACGATCTGAGCCGGCAACGGCGAGAACTCCCATGGGAGGCCGTCAACAAAGAGTATGTTTTCGAAGGACCGGCTGGGAACCAAACTTTGCCGGAGCTTTTCGAAGGTAGAAGTCAGCTCATTGTTTACCATTTTATGTTTCCTCCAAGCTGGAGCGAAGGATGCAAGAGCTGCTCTTTCTGGGTCGACAATTTTAACGGAATTGTCACTCATCTAAAGCATCGTGACGTTACTCTGGTCGCCATCTCGAAAGCCCCAATAGATAAGCTGGAAGCATTTAAGAGGCGTATGGGTTGGAACTTTAATTGGGTGTCATCGTTCAGTACCGATTTCAACCGTGATTATCAGGTATCCTTCACTCCGGAAGAAATGGCAAAGGGGGAGATGTATTACAACTACACGACATCTAATTTCCCTGTCGAAGAAGC
>DATFQQ010000462.1:0-27019 GCA_035264195.1 Candidatus Sulfotelmatobacter sp.
GGTTGCTCGTCATCGGAGCCTAATCTCAAAATCCCTTGCACAACATTACACCTTATGGTGTAATTACCACATGGATCAACTGACTAATGTGCTGACTGCCATTTCTCACCCCACTCGGCGAGCGATTATTGGGCAGCTGGCGACGGGACCTGCTCGATTTTTGGATGTAGCAAAGCCTTTCGACACTGCTCTAAATGCGGTGACGAAACACCTGAAGCTGCTCGAAAGGGCAGGCCTGATTGAGCGCAGGAAGCAGGGGCGTGAGGTCTACATATCGTTTCGAGGGGAACCGCTTCGGCAGGTTGCCGGGTGGGTGCATGGGTATGAGCGCTTCTGGAACGAACGCCTCGATGAATTTGAGCAGTATTTTCGCACCAAGAAGAAGGAGAAAAGGTGATGGAGAACTCGAAGAAGACCCTTGAATTTCGTCTGGAACGGACAATTCCCGCCCCCGCGACTGAAGTGTTCGATGCGTGGCTGGATCCGAAGATCCCGGGCAATCCATGGAACGCGGCCGAGAAGTTTATTTTGGATCCCAAAGTAGACGGGCTCTTTTATTGGACCCTGAATGGGACGTCCCATTACGGGCGGTTCACCGCGGTCGAGCGACCGACTCGGATTCAGCATACGTGGGTTTCGCCGAAAACTCTGGGAGTTGAATCGACAGTGACCGTGACCTTTAAGAAAAAGGGAGACGACACCCTGATGACCCTCGTGCATTCCGACCTTCCGGATCATGAGCTGGCGAGAGGACATGAGAAGGGTTGGAACTACTTTTTGGACGTCCTATCCGAACAATTTGGAAACGGCTCACGCAAAGAGTACCGCTGGGATGAGGCTCATCCGGCTGTGAGGAAATAGTCCGCATTCGCGCTGCCTTGGCTGGAACGACAACTTAAATACAACTGGAGAAAACTGATGGCTCAATCGACGTTTGTCTACGAGACTTATATCCGCAGCACGCCGGAGCAACTTTGGCAAGCACTGACAACGAGCGAACTCTTGAACCGGTGCTGGATGGGTGCCAGCATCGACAGTGACTGGAAGGTCGGCTCGTCTTGGCGTGCCACGTCTCCGGACGGAAGCGTCTTCGACTCCGGCGAAATCGTCGAGAGCGTGCCGCAGAAGCGGCTAGTGATGAAGTGGCGAAATCAGTGGCAGCCGGAGTTCAAGGCTGAGGGTGACTCCCACTGCATCTACGAGATTGAACCTCTGGGGATGGCGGTGAAATTTACTATCACTCATTCGATCGAGCGGCCGGACTCTAAGTTCATCGCTTCGGTGACGCCGGCCTGGCCAATGGTGATGTCCAACCTCAAGTCGCTTCTTGAGACGGGAGGGGTTACTCTCGTTGAGAATCCCCGACATGCGCATTGATTCCAAGCATCAACTGTCGCCGTTCCGCGAAAAGATAGGAGCAAGGAGCGACATAGTAAAGGCAGTTTTTGGAAATCACGCGTCAGTTCTGGTTCCGCGGGAAGTTCGAGACAGTATTCGCAAATTCTATTGCGATGTCCTCGGAGGCACAGTCACGAAAGCCGATCCGGAAAGGGACTTCATTCGCTTGGGAGAACACTTCTACATCGGGTTTCTCTATGGGGATGTCTCTGATGAGAGCGAGTTTTTGCTCCGCGTGACCCGTGGTGTTGACCGTGTAAGTCGTGACGACACGTTTATAGTGGATGAGCGTGTTGGATGGTCCCTACTCGATTGGGAGGAGAAGCTGCGCATGAAAAGGTTCTGGCGGCGGGAAATAAGACGGTTGTTAACGATGTCCGCAGTCGTTGCGGTCCTGGTAAGCTGGCGCTCGCTACCAGTTCTTGCCCAAGCGCGACAGACCGATGATGCTTTGCGCGCGGAACGAGAGGCGACGGAAAAGGAATTGGAGTCGCTCGCCATCATCGATCGCAAGGTAATGGTGCCGATGCGCGACGGCAAGCGCATGCAGGCGGATATTTACCGTCCGAAGGACCAATCGAAAAAGTATCCAGTCATTTTTGTTCGCACGCCTTACAACTTCAACTACTGGGACATCCAACTCGGGGCACCTCGCGAAATGAAGAACGAGTTGGACGCCGTAAAGCGCGGGTACGCGTATATCGAAATGAATGAGCGTGGCCGCTATTTCTCCGAAGGCGACTACGACATTCTTGGGCCGCCGCTGACCGATGCCGATGATGAGTTGGACTGGATGAGTTCCCAGCCATGGTCGAATGGGAAGGTCGGCCTGATTGGGTGTTCCTCCACGGCGGAATGGCAACTCGCGGTGGCGTCGCGTGGCAACAGGGCTCTAGGCACACTTATTCCGATGGGCTTTGGCGCGGGAGTCGGACGCGTTGCTCCTTATTACGAGCAGGGCAACTGGTTTCGCGGCGGCGCCGTGCAGATGCTGTTCATGATGTGGTTGCGTGATTCTGGCTTTCAGACGGGCGTACGTCCGATGTTTCCTGAAGGAACCTCTCAGGAGGAAATAAGAACGGCAGCGACGTTTTACGATTTGCATCCGCATGCGGCGCCGGTCGACTGGTCGAAGGCTGTCTGGTATCTGCCCGAGAAAGACATACTGAAATCTGTCGGCGCGGGCAGCGGCATCTTTGCCAGCGTGACCCCGGGCGTAACGCATGGAAACATGATCGCGAGAACGCCGAATGACCCGGCCTGGTATAAGGGCGGATTGTGGAACGACAGCATGAACGTCAACGTTCCCGGCCTGTGGTTCATGAGTTGGTACGACGTGAGTACAGGACCGAACCTCGCAGCCTACAACTTCGTGCGCAAAACGGCGCGGCCAGAGATTGCGAAGGAACAGTATGCGGTGATCGCTCCGACATTGCACTGCGGCTACAAGCGCGCCACTGAGAACACGGTGGTGGGCGAACGCGACATGGGCGATGCACGCCTTGACTACGACTCGCTTACCTATGGCTGGTTCGACTACTTTCTGAAAAACGAGCAGAACGGAATCCTAGAGAAGACGCCGCGGGTTCGTTACTACCTCATGGGCAGCAACAAGTGGGAAACATCAGACACGTGGCCGCCGGCAGGCGCAAAGCCGCTCACTTACTACTTTGGCAGTGGCGGCAAAGCAAACACGATGTACGGGGATGGAGTGTTGACGACAGCGTCCGTCGCCAAGGATCAGCCGGATGAATTCCTCTATGACCCCATGAATCCTGTGCCAACCTACGGCGGCGGATTCTGCTGCATGGGGTCTGCGTCCAAGCCGGGAGCGCTGGACCAGCGCCCCATCGAAACGCGAAATGACATCCTCGTTTACACTAGCGAGCCACTGCAACAAGGTATAGAGGTTAGCGGTCCGATCGATGTCACCTTGTATGTCTCAAGCGATGCCAAGGACACCGATTTCACAATCAAGTTCATTGACGTGCTTCCGGATGGTACAGCCTACAATCTCGTCGACAACATCCAACGCGTACGCTATCGCGAAGGCTATGACAAGCCTCCGGTATGGATGGAAAAAGGAAACGTTTACAAAGTCACGCTGCAACCAATGCAGACCAGCAACTACTTCGGGCCCGGCCACAGACTCCGCGTGGAAGTCAGCAGCAGCAACTTTCCGCGCTTCGATCGCAACCTCAACACCGGAGGAAACAATTACGACGAGACTACGGGAGTGATCGCGCGCAACGCAGTCCACCACTCACAGCAATATCCGAGCAGCATTACGCTTAGCGTGGTCAGCCACTAAATCTCGTGTTGAATGTTTATGGTCTATTTGGGCCAGAAGCAAGGAAAGTTGTTCGCTGCACTCATGCAATTTTGAGAGAGGCTTGGACGCAGAATGGGAGCACTCGTACCGGACGTCCGCAATTGACTGGCTGAGATCGGAGCAATCTTATCGGTGCGACGATGAATCTCCGCAAACATCTGTTTTCGCCTGAGAAGTGGCGTCAACCTCTGGATCGCACCGGTGATAACGCCGTCGACAAACTTCGTTTCGTCCCAACGCTCCATGTACAGAGTCATGCGGCCACGATCGTCGATGGCCACATGCTCATTTGATTCGCCCAGAAGTAAAGTCACCTTCAGGTCGACGTCTTCGGCCTTTTGATGAAACTCTTCCGCTACAACGCGGCAGGTAGTGAGCAACAGCACTCTGGCTCTTTCTCTCGGCATGTCGATCTGCCGCGAATTGACGATCGTGAGAATGTCCGGTCGAAGCGAGTTTGGGCTGGATTCCGAACTTTGTCCGATCGCGAGTTGTACCACGAACGTACAAGCGAAAATCGCCGCGAGAAGCCTCGGCATCCCGACTTGTGCCAGTAACTGCATAGCGACCACATCCGACAGTTTTAGCGGGTTTACGCCGACTTCTTGACGGGGGCGCGGAATTCGATCAGCTTTCCGCGTTGTTCGGCGGGCAACCACTTCACTTGCTTGCGAAAGGTCTTTGGTATGTAGAATTCAATGATTTTGATTTTCGCCACAGGTTTCCAAATTCTCCACATCGTCGCCCCAATAGCACCGCATCTCAACTTCCTACCGTATATGGTGTGAAATGAGGCGATAACGTTACATGGCAGAGTTCAGACCGCTTCAAACGGAACTTGCACTCCCCGCAACGTAAAGGACTTCAGCCGCTTAGCCTGGCTGGCATCAATCCGGGTTCCGGGAGAACTCACATTCTTAGATGGTGCAGTCCGCGAGTTTGGCCACTAGTTTCCGCGGAATCTTCTAGCGGAATGACTGGGAAAAGGAGCAGTTCACCGGAGGAGTGCGTCGATTCAGAATAACGAGGGAACGTCGAACTATATCATTCTGACTAGCGGGAAAGGAATTATGCGGGACTTTGCACGGAAGGAATCTGACCCCAAGCTTCTCAAGCTCGTGGAGACGGAATACAAGCTGCATGACGCGTTGAAGTTGCTGTTTGAACTTCTCGAGAAATATGGCCCAGTCTGGTATGAGAAGAAGCACCACGATCAAGCCCTATACGCTCTCAATCTGCCGATGAGGCGGAAGCCCGTGTCGGCCTCCAAAAGCTACAGAGACTTCAAGCAGGCTGCATGACGCGGTGAAGTTGCTCTTCCGCGGCGGGTTCGGAATTGGTGTAGCCGATGCCCGCGGCAGGTGTTCTAAGGTAGGGATGCTTCGACTGCGCCGGAGTTCCGCTTCGCTGCACTCCGGCTCCGCTCTGCATGACACTAGTGTGGTGTACCAGAAGATGGGTCGGGATTAGATTCCGCCTTCGAAGATCTTCTTGGAGAGATAGCGCTCTGCTGAGTCGGGAATGATCGTCGCGACGCGCTTGCCTGATCCCAGCTTCTTCGCGACTTGAAGAGCGGCGAAAATGGCGGCCCCTCCACTTGACCCGGCCAGAACGCCTTCGTTTGCTGCGAGGGACTTCACCATTCCGAAGGCGTCGTCATCCGTTACCATGATGACATCGTCGCAGACTGAAGCGTCGAACGTCTTGGGGATAAAACTTACTCCGATGCCTTCGACCTTGTGCGGGCCGGGCTGCCCGCCCTTGAGGATTGATCCTTGAGTTTCGACTGCGAAGGCTAGAACATGGGGCAACTTCTCCTTGAAGTAGCGGGCAACTCCGGAGAAGGTCCCGCAGGTGCCACACCCGAGGACGACCGCGTCGGCATGTCCATCCAACTGCTCGAACATCTCGCGTGCAGTCGTTTCGTAGTGGTAGTCGGGGTTGGCCATGTTCTCGAACTGTCCGGCCATAAAAGCCTTCGGATCGCTCGCGACCAACTCCTTGGCCCGCTTGATTGCGCCTTGCATACCTTCGTCGTCAGGAGTACGGACAACATCGGCGCCGAGGGCGCGCATGATGGTGACCTTCTCCTGAGAGAAGTTTTCCGGCACGAACAAGCTGACCTTGTATCCGCGATTCACGCCGATCAGCGCCAGCCCGATGCCGGTATTTCCCGCGGTGGCTTCGACAATCGTTCCGCCCGGAAACAGCTTTCCCTCCTGTTCGGCGCGGCGAATGATGCCGATCGCGGCGCGGTCTTTGACGCTGCCTCCGGGGTTCAGGTATTCGAGCTTGGCGAAGACGTCTGCCGATCCTTTCGGGACCAGACGCTTCATTTGCAACATTGGAGTTTCGCCGACCAACTGGGTGATATCGTCGGCGACGCGCAGGTGGGACATTTCTGAATTTTGCAGAGTCACATTACAGGGTACGGGCAGAGTGCAGAATCGTCAATTGCGAGAACGACGTTGGGAGTCACAAAGAGCACGAGCTCGCGGTGCCCGTGACGGGAATGTGCAACACCGCGTGGACAACACCTTTCGTACCACCTCCAACCCTAGTCGCGAATCGTTGCAGTGCCGATTACTCCAGTGGAAAAGCCTGGAGGGACTCGTATGCACCGAGGGGTCACAAGGTTTGCGTTTGTCTGCCTGATCGCAATGCAGACGGCACGCGCACAAGAGATAAGAGTCTGGAATCGAATCGTGCAAGTGCATGGATTCTTCACGCAAGGATTTGTTTATACCGACCAAAATAACTGGCTCACCATGAACACCAGCGCGGGAAGCGGGGCCATGACCGACATGGGACTCAACGTGTCGTCGCGACTCACCGAGAAGTTGCGTGTGGGCGCCCAGGTGTACGACCGCAATCTGGGAAAGTTAGGGCGCTGGCATCCGTCGCTCGATTGGGCGGTAGTCGACTACCGCTTCACCAATTGGCTAGGCGTGCGGGGGGGAAAAGTCAAAACGACGTTTGGCCTCTATAACGACTCCCAGGATTTGGATTTCATGCATGTATTCGCTCTGCTGCCCCAGAGTGTCTACCCAACCGACATTCGTGACACAACAATTGCCCATACCGGCGGAGATCTTTACGGCGAGATCGCCCTTCCACGTCGCCTTGGCGATATGTCGTATACGGTCTATGCCGGGCATCGCAGCGACAGTATGTACAGCGGATACCCATACCTGATCCGACAGTGGGATACGTATCTTACCGATATGGGAGGGTTGCAATACGGGGCGGATCTCCGCTGGAATCTGCCTCTTCGGGGCTTGATGGCAGGCGCCTCGCGGTTGAACCAGGACATCTCCGCGCATGGCACGTTCGTCGACTTCTTCAATCCCAGCAACGGCATCATCCCCTACTTCGAATCGTCGAAAGCCGACTGGTCGAATCAATTCTTCGCGGAATACAGACGAGGGCCGTTCACCCTTGTTACGGAATATCGCCGCTGCCTGCGCGACCAGATCATCCTGAACAATACATCGGAAGACATTTCTGATGTGCGCGCGTGGTATGTCTCCGGGACGTACAGGATCGGCAAGAGAGTAAGCGTAGGTTCTTATTATTCCCATTACACAGTGACCGAGACCTTTGGGGGTGCGCTGGCGAAGATCGCGCCAAACGCAACCGATACGAGCGAACCCAACAACCACATTTACGACAAGGTCGCAAGTGTGCGGTTCGATTTGAATCGGTTCTGGAACCTGAAGATCGAAGGTCATTTTATGGATGGCTTCGCTAACACTGGATTCCCGGCCGGGTTCTATCCGAAAGACAACGCAAACGGCTTCCAGCGAAATACCAACGCACTAGTGGCTAAAACCAGTTTTCATTTTTGAGGACTCCTAGCGATGAAAAAGCTTGCCCTGAAATGGAAGCCGATGATCCCCACCGTTTCCAAGGCGAAGGAGGAACATCCATGAGACATTGCGCGCAGTTGGCACGGCTTGTAATGGCAGTGGGATTCTTCGCGGCGAGCACGGGGGTCCATCTTCTGGCCGATGACGTTTACATTGTTGTGAACTCGACGGTAAAGGCGGAGTCGATTTCCAAAGAGGAACTGAGAAGCGTATTCCTATTGCGAACAAGAACGCTGAGAGACGGCTCCGTGGTAGAGCCAGTTCTGCAGAAATCCGGTTCTGCGCATGACGCCTTCTTGGAGCATTACCTGGAACGTGATAGCGCGGAGATTCGCACTTACTATCAAGGTCTGGTATTTACCGGCAAAGCAGAGATGCCTCGGCAGCTCAACTCGGACGGAGAGGTCATCGCTTACGTCGCTCGCACCAAAGGTGCGATCGGATATGTCAGCAGCGAATCCAGCACCAGCGGAGTCAAGGTGCTGAAGGTTCTCTCCAGCGAGCGTAAGGCAGAGAGATCTTTGCTGACGCGCGTAGAGGCGGCGTATCCAGAGGCGTTATGGCAGCGCGATATCCACGGCAGCGTGCGATTAAGACTGACCATCGCCCCGAAAGGCAATGTCGAAGAGGTGGAACTGTTAGGGGGAAATCCTATACTCGCAGAAGCGGCTGAGAAAGCTGTTCGGCAGTGGATCTACTCCGCGTGGCCGTCGCGAACCATGACGGAGGTGACGATCGCGCTCTAGGAGACGGGGAAATTCGAATTTCGTGGGGCTGTGCTCAGTCGGATGAAAAAAATGGCGGAACCCGAAGGTCCCGCCACCGTGTTGGGTAATGGGGAATGCTTATAAAGACAGTCTAAGTGGGCATGAGGAAAATTCAGCCCAAAAAAAGCAAGTTTTCTTTTTTCTTTTCCCGAAATGGAACGGCCTGAGGTCGAATTTCAGAGACGCGGATACTGGCGACGGCTATTCCAAGGTAGGGATGCTTCGACTGCGCCAGAGTTCCGCTTCGCTGCACTCCGGCTCCGCTCAGCATGACAGTGTTCCGGGTGGCGCAGATGGCACTGCGGTGGACCGCATCGATGGCGGGTCAACACTGTTTCCTAAATTGTTCCGTAGCCTTTTGCTTCGTGCTCAAATCAGTCTTCGAAGATCTCCGGCGATTCGCCCTTTTCGGCGAGTAATCCGATGGAGACTGCCAGATCCCGCGCTCTCGCCAGATCGCCTTTGGGCGCGCCTTGCTCGGCTTCTTCGTATCCCTGCAGGGCATAGTACAGCGACCGGTCGAAGAACTGGTTGAGCATTCGCTGCAACTCCATTTCCCCGTGCAGAGCGATGATGTTATCGGCAAAGCCTTCGTGCCGCAAAAATTGCAACAGATGATCGCGTGAAAGCATGATCGCCCAGGCAAACTGATGGAGCCGGATTCCCTCGGCGGCGCGCCGAGCTGCCACGGCGCGAAAGCGCTCCGCGATATCTGCCTCGGTCTTTTGCAGAAGCCATTCTCCGAGGTTGCGGTAAACCTCGATAGCCGCCAGCCGCAATTCGTTGCGAGGGATTTTGCGGAAATCCGTAGTCCGGTCCGATTTTCGTATCTGTTCTGCTAACCCCTGGGACAACGCCTCAGAATGCGCTTCGATCAAGCGCACTAGTCTCATTGCCAACATTGGATGTTTTTCTGACCCCTCTAATTAGAAACAGATGCCGTGCACAGCCTGGAAGATGCACCTAAACTCGATGCAAATACATCGCATCACGATATAATTATACTAGGTAGATTTTATTTGCTTGCCGAAGCTGTCTGCGAGGCGGCGTAGTAACCACTCTTGGTGCGGACAACCATCTTCCCGTGGCCTTTGGCTTTGGCGTCGACATGGATCTGGCGGAATCCGCCGGCGCCCTTGGGATTGGTCGGCTTGTAACCGATGGCGTATTGATTGCGGATGTCATTGGCGATGTTTTTGCTGATGTCATCCACTTCATCGAGGGTCTTGGGGAAGAAGGCAATGCCGCCGGTGCGGTCGGATAAGATCTGCAGTGCTTTCTTGGCGCGCTTGGGATGTTCCTCGTCACCGAGGATTCCGATCGCGTAGACCGAAGGCCCATTCTCCTGCTGCAGTTGCTTGACGGCCTGCTCGAGGGTTTCGCTGCTGGCGTTATCTTCTCCGTCAGTCACGACGAAGATGACTTTCTTCTCGAGCCGCGCATTCTGCTTCAGGTGATCGGCGGAGGCGACAATAGCATCGTAGAGCGCGGTCCCACCCCGGGCGTCGATCTTCTCCAATGCTTCTTTCAATTTGCGCAGATCGTTGGTGAAGTCCTGATCGAGATACTGCTCATCGTTAAAGTTCACGACGAAAACTTCATCTTTGGGATTGCTTGATCGAACCAGGTTGAGCGCGGCCTGGTTGACCTTGGCGCGTTTTTCACGCATCGACCCTGAGTTGTCGATCACGATGCCCATCGCCACCGGGATATCGACGTGGTGAAAAGAGATGATGTTTTGCTGCTTGCCATCTTCAAAGACGGTAAAGGCGCCGCGGTCGAGATTGGTGATGATGTGCTGCTTGTCATCGACGACGGTGGCATGGAGCATGACCTCGTCTACGTCTTTACGGAGGACGTAGATGCCTTCATCGTCGGCCTTCTTCTGCTGCTCGGATGGTTGTTGGTCGGGCTTTGGTTGGTCAGTCGTTTCTTGCGCCGGCTTTTGCTGATCCGTCTGTGATTGATCGGTCTTGGACTGAGCGGCCTGGGTGGGCGAAGATTTGTCGGGAGTCTGTTTGGCGTCGTCGGGCTTGGATTGAGTTTGAGCCGCAGGTTCCTGGGACCAAGCAGGAGCAGACAGGCGCGTGCCGCAGCCGATCACGCACGTAAGAAGGAGTAGAACTCTGGCAGCACTATTCAGCAGGCGCGTAATATCCCGTCCTGGCATACACCCGTAGAGGTGGTAATCCTTTCGGTGGCAGCAGCTTCACCTTTATCTTACGCCATTTGCCGTCGCGCACCACCTTGGTTGGACGGTATCCAAGGACATATTGGTTGCGCAACTCAACCCCGATCTTGGTGGCTACGTCGGCGAGGTCGTTGGGATTATCGATGGTGAAGGCACGCCCGCCGGTAAGTTCAGAGATGTCGGTGAGCAACTGCGGTCCGAGCCGCTCTTCCACGGCGGAGGCGTAGCGGTCGTAGATGCCGATGGCATAAATCATTACATCGGCTTCCTTGACGAGGGACTTGATTTCGTTCTCGGTATAGCGGCTGTGATTGTCGCCGCCGTCGGAGATGATCAACAGCGCCTTCTTTGGATACTTGGCCTGGCGCATCTTGCTGATGCCCATATAAATGGCATCTAGCAGGGCAGTGCGGTGCCTCGGGACAGCAAAAACCAGTCGGTTTTGAATGTCATCGACGGAACTGGTGAAGTCGCTGACCTGCTCCGGCTCGTCGGAGAAGGTGATCATGAAGAACTCGTCCTGTGGGTTGGCCGTCTTGAAGAACTCGACCACGGCATCTTTGGCGCGGTCCATCTTACTGCTCATGCTGCCACTGGAGTCGAAAATGACGCCGAGAGACACGGGAGCATCTTCACTGGAGAATGAGCGGATCTCCTGCGCGGAGCTGCCTTCGAAAAGCTGAAAGTTTTCCTTTTCCAGTCCAGTGACTAGCCGGTTCAGAGGATCAGTGATCGTGACCGGAACGAGCACCAGATCGACATCAACCTTCAGCGGCCGGATGCGTGTGCTGAGTCCATCAGTGGAGATCAGACTTGCCGCCTTCGGCTTTTCAATTTCCGGCTTCTGCACCTCGCGGGCCTGGACGTGAACGTCATTGACGTCCGTCTGGGCAAGCATCGGCAGACAAGCCAAAACCAGAACGAAAAGGAGCCGGACGCAAGTTCTCATAGATATGGGTTGCAGGTCTTTTTTCCGCAAGACAGGGGTCGGGTCCCAGGGGAGAACCACGCAGCCACTTCGAACTAGAGCCTCAGGGCGAGATGACCGACGCCAACCATCCAGGCGGGCCATAATAAACCTCTATGCCGCGGATGTTAGCACAGCTTTTGTCTGGCGACGCAGAGTTTTTCTGTCAAATCTCGGAGACAAGTTTCTAATGAGGAACGGTAACCTGAGCGGGCGGGAAACGCCCGCCGGACAGGCTATCCGGCCTCTCAGGCTAACTTGTTACAATCAAAGGTTTCCTATGGCTGACATACTTCCATTTCGCGCTCTTCGTTACAACCTCGAGCGGGTTACCGCCGCGCAGGTGGTAACCCAACCCTATGACAAGATTAGCCCTGCCATGCAGGAACGGTATTACACTGCCAGCCCCTACAACCTCGTCAAGATCATCCTGGGACGCCCCGAGGCAGCCGACAATACGCTGAAGAACGTATATACGCGGGCGGCGGCCTACGGCCAAGAGTGGCGCCGCAAAGGCATTCTGCGGCAGGACGAGACACCCTCGATCTATTCGTACTCCCAGACTTTCAAGGCTCCTTCGGGTGCGACCTTTGAGCGGCGAGGATTCATCGCCCTGGGGCGGGTGGAGGACTATTCGGCGAAGGTTGTCTACCGCCATGAGCAGACCTTGGCCAAGCCTAAGGCGGACCGGCTTGAACTGTTGCGGACTACCCGGGTCCATTACGAGCAGTTGTTCTTGTTATATGAGGATTCCGGACAGATCGATTCCCTGCTGGTGACAACGACGAAGCCCACAATCGAAGTTGTCGACGAATATGGGGTGACGCACCGCGTCTGGCGGATTTCAGATACCGGAGTCATTGCTTCTGTGCAGAAGGCAATGAGCGATAAGAAACTCGTGATTGCAGATGGCCATCACCGGTATGAGACCGCCCTGAATTTTCGCAACGAATGCCGTAACGGAGCGCAGGGCGCGAATCCGCAGTCGCCGTACGATTACGTCATGATGACCTTCGTGAACATGAACGATCCGGGATTGCTGGTTTTACCAACGCATCGGGTAGTGCATTCTCTCAGTTCGTTTTCGGCAGACGACTTCCAGAAGACGGCACGCGAATTGTTCGACGTCGAAGAAGTCGAAGCTGGGATCGACGCGGCTCGGGCGACCGAACTTCTGCGCGAGGAGGGCAAGCGCAGAACTGCGCTGCTTGCTGTTGCGGCGAATCGGGCCTTCCTGTTGCACTCTCCGAAGCCAGCGACACAGAAATACGTTGGCAACCTGTCTGAGCAGCAGCAGTCACTGGACGTCGTTCAGCTGCATAAGTGTCTGCTGGAGGGCATATTGCAGCTTTCCGAGGAATCCATTCGCAACCAGCAGAATTTGTCGTATGTACGCGAGGCATCGGAGGCCCTTGCTACTGTGCGTGGGCAAGCAGCCGGTAAGAGCGCTGATATCGTGTTCTTGATGAATCCGTGCCCGGTGCAGAAGGTACGAGACATCGCGTTCGCAGGCGAGGTAATGCCGCAGAAGTCCACTGATTTCTATCCCAAGCTGCTGAGCGGACTCACGGCGTATGCGCTCGACTGAGGTTCAGATCAAGACGGCAGATAATTCAACGCTGATTTGGGAACGGCGAAGGAAGTGGCGCGCATCGGTGTTCGGGTGCGTGCTGATCGCGCTGTTTGCTCTACTGTCGGGCGCCGCTCCTGAAAAACGTCTCTCGGTGTACTCAGTCGCTGCTAACTATTCCCTGCCCCTGGTGCAGCGCGATGGACGCGATTACGTTGGTCTGCTTGAAGTGCTGGAGCCGCTGGGGCGAGTGAGCGCGAAAGGGGAGGGTAACAAGTGGCGTCTGCGCTACAACAACGTTCAGAGTGAGTTTCAGGTGGGTAAGACCCGGGCCCGCGTACAGGATCGGGAAGCCGACCTCGGCAGCAAGTTTCTGATGGAAAACGGCCGGGGGCTGGTTCCTGTCGGATCGCTGGCATCGCTGCTGCCACGCATTCTCGGAGGCCCAGTGAGCCTGCATGAAGTCGCGGACAGGCTCTTTATTGGAAATGTGGCAACGCACTTCACGGCGTCGCTTGCGGGGGATAACCCTCCCCGGCTCGTGTTTCACTTCTCCGCGCCGGTAAATCCCAGCATCGCGACGGATAATGGCATCCTGCGCATGACATTTTCTCGCGAACCGGTGGTCGGACCCGCATCGCCGACGCTCACATTCGGAAACAAAGTAATTCCATCCGCCGCCTACAGCGAGAGCAATGGAGTAGCGACTGTGACGGTGGTTGCAACTGCACCCGTTCTCGCCACATTTGGAGGCGATGGCCGAACAATTACGATCACTCCAACGTCGGCGCCCGCACAGAGCACTCCGGCGACAACGACACCAGCGGGTCAACTTGCACCTGCGACTCAGCCAGCAGCAACCCCTACACCACCGTCCGCGCCTGTTATGCCTGCGCCGCGAAGGTACTTTGCTGTGGTGGATGCCAGCCACGGCGGAGACGATCACGGCGAAACGCTAAGTGGCACTCTGCTCGAGAAAGACGTGACCGTGGCCATCGCCCGGAGCTTGCGGCAGGAACTCGAGAGCCGTGGGATCACAACCCTCGTCTTACGTGACTCCGATGCAAATCTACCGGTTGATCAGCGCGCGGTGTTTGCCAACGCCGATCATGCCGCCATCTATATCGCGGTACACGCGTCTTCGAGCGGCCATGGAGTTCGCGTGTATACTGCGCTGCTGCCCATTGGCGAGGACGACCGAGGTCCATTCCGCTCGTGGAGAACCGCGCAGCACGACGTTCTGCCTTTGAGTCAAAGCACTGCGGCGTCCGTCGCCAGCGAACTGCAAAAGCGCCAGGTCCCGGTTCGCGCGCTTGCTGCGCCTCTGCGCCCGCTTAACAACGTGACCAGACCGGCCATTGCGATTGAAGTGGCGCCGCAGGGGTCCGACGTCTCGCAACTGACTGCACCTGATTATCAGCAACTTGTGACCAGCGCCGTCGCGACGGCGATTGCTGCATCGCGCGATCAGCTTGGAGGCGCGCCATGATTCCACGCCACATGGTAATTGCCTTGTCGGTGCTGCTAGCCGCTGCGTTGGGACTTAGTATCTACGCCTGGCACGTGCGCAAGACGGTTATTTCTAGTCCGATCACTGCGGCGCACGATACGCGGCCGCTCGCGCCACCAGTCTCCGGACCGACCGTACCCGTGGTGTTATTCGTTGCGCACGACGACGACGGCACCCTGCGGGCCGAATCTGCGCAGATCCCCATGCCTTCAGGGCGGCAGCAGCGCGCGGAAGAGTTGCTGCGCGCGTTAATCTCGATTTATCTCGACAGGACTTCACCTCATCCGCTGGGTCCGGGCGCCGACATTCGCAGCGTCTTCCTGGTGGATCCCGGCGTCGCGGTCATTGATCTCAACGAAGCCTTCGCCGATACGCATCGCTCGGGGGTGCTGGTGGAATCGCTCACCGTGGCATCGCTGATTCGCACCATAACAGCGAATACGCAAGGAATTCTAAAAGTGAAAATCCTGGTTGACGGCAAGGAACGCGACACACTCGCGGGGCATGCAGATCTTTCTTCCTACTATGATGTGGCTGCCGTGAATCAACTCACAACGGAGTTGCAGCCCGGGCAATAAGGCTAGAACCTATCTCCCAAATCCGTTGCGGCTGTCACGAAGCGCAACCAAGTGCCGGATGCGAGCACGGAAAAGCCTCGCCTCCACTTTTTCAATCCCTCAACTCACCCTGGCCCCTAAGGTGCGCACGATTACCCATTTTCCCCCGCGCTTTTTGAGGAGATCCATGAAAACAAACTGACCGCTAATGTCTTTTCCGTCCTGAACCCTCTTTTCGCTGACACTGGCTTGGACCATCGCAACATCGCCGAGTACCCGCACGTCCATTGGTCCAGCTTCAAAGGAGACGAGCTTGTGGTTGCCGGATTTAAAATCATCTAAGAGGCTCTCCTTCGTGAAAGCACTGCCCGACGACGTAATTGTTGCCCAGTCGTCCGCGTATCTCTGATTAAGTTTCTCGGTATTGCGGGCTACCATTGCATCCCCGATCTCCTGTTCAAATTGCTTAATACTCTCGATAACCGTCGGATCCTGGGATTGCGCTTTCGGCGAATCGGCTAAAACAACTTTGGCGCTTGCACTCTGGACCACCACCCAGCTGCCTGCGCGTTTCTCGAGGACGTCCATCCAAGCGAACTCACCGCTAGTATCTTTTCCGTTCCGGCTTCTCTTTTCCTTGACAGTGCCTAGGGCCACGGCAACGTTGCCGAAAACCTGCACGTCCATCGGTCCATTTTCAAACCATTGAAGCTTGTCATGAAAGGATTCAAAATCAGTCAGAAGAGCCTCCTTCGTGACAACTTTACCGTCGGATCCGATGGTTGCAAAGTTGTTGGCGTAAATCTGATTGAGCTTTACGACATCGCCAGTCACCATTGCAGATCCCATGGTCTGCTCGACTTGCTTGACGGCCTCGACATCACTTGTGTCTTTAGCCTGCGTCTGTGAGGGAATAAAGGCCATCAGAGGAAGCAACAAAATAACCATGTTTGTTGTGCGCAGCATGCGGGGGTGTCCTCCATTCGAGAAAAGTTGCCGATCCGGGAGTCAGTATCGAATGGAGGCAGAACAGTGTCCATGACCTCCGAGGTCATGGAGAGACGCGGAGGGACAGAGTTCTGAGTTCATGCCGCTTCTAAGGCAAGCCGATGCAGCAGGCTGGTCGTGCCTTCATCTGCAGGGAAGAAACTTTCAATCCGGAGTTCCTGCAACGCGACATCCTGAGCAGTGCCAAAAATGGTCAGCGCAGAAAACAAACGAAGCGTCGAATTCTTCCACTTGTAATCGATGGTCAGAAACGGTGGTGGAGCGTCATCCAAATCGAGCGCGCGCCAGCGGCTTGGAACGTTCGGATAGCTGAGTAGTTCATCGAGGAAACACTTCAGCATTTCGTCCGAAGGGTTGGCTGCAACTTCGCGATGCACGCGCCGAATGATACGTGCCGCAACCACTTCCCAATTCTCGATGAATGGCCGCAGCCCGCGCGGATGGAATGCAAGCCGAGGTCCGTTGAGGGGCGTTACCGAATCGCAGCCGGGGAAGAGGGAGAGAAAGCGCTGTCCGCCGGCATTCATCTTCATGATGTTCCAATACCGGTCGAGCACAAGTACAGGATACGGCTCAAGTTTTGCTATGAGGAGCCCGATCGCCTGGCGTGCAGCCTCTAATTCCGGCTTGTCGAGAGCGGTGTCACGGTAAAGTGGCGCGTAGCCGGCGGCGAGCAGCATCGCATTGCGCTCACGGAGCGGAACCTGCAGAGCCTCAGCCAGACGCAGAACCATTTCGCGGCTCGGTTGTGCGCGGCCTGTCTCGACGCAACTGAGATGACGCGTTGAGATTTCTGCATCGAGTGCCAGGTCCAGTTGGCTGAGGTGGCGAACAGCGCGCCAGCGACGGAGAAGGACGCCAAAACTCATACTCAGGCATTGTAGTGAGGAATCGCAGATCGGCCATCACGATCCGAAATTATAGTGACGGCCTTCGGGAAGCCCGTGATTCGGAATTGGGTGCAAAAGCACACGATTTTATCGGCGTGCGGTGGACGGCCCCGCTACGATACCTTGCGAAGTCGGGGCTATAATCCCGGAGGTTGGAGGAGCGAAAATGATCAGGGCTGGAGCCCTTGCAGGATTTCTAATGGTGTTCGCGGCATGCTGTTTTGCACAGGAGCACCAGCACGGGACTGGCGAGAAATTGGGATCGGTGCACTTTGCCACTTCATGCGGCGCGGTACAGGCGGAGTTCGACCGGGCTGTGGCTCTGTTGCATTCTTTTCAGTTCAGTCGTGCGATAGAAGAGTTCAACGGCGTGCTTGGGAAAGATGGAACCTGCGCACTCGCATACTGGGGAATCGCACTCAGCGATTGGGGTAATCCATTTGCGGCGGGAATGAAGGACAAGAGCCAACTGCAGGCAGGGCGCGAGAATGTTGAGAGGGGTAAGACCGCAGCCGCAAAAACGGAGCGCGAGAGGGCTTATCTCGCCGCCGTCGGCAAGTTGTACAGTGACTTCGAGAGCGTGCCACAGCGAGTGCGCCTGATCGCCTATCGCGATGCCATGCAGGAAGTCGCGGCGAAATATCCGGAAGACCACGAAGCCCAGATCTTCTACGCACTCGCGATCACGGCTTCGGAAGACCCGATGGACAAAACGTACGCCGGACGCCTCAAGGCGGGAACAATCCTCGAAAAACTCTTCGAGCAGGAGCCTGAGCATCCTGGACTCGCACACTACATCATTCATACCTACGACGTGCCAGCACTGGCTGGGCGCGCACTGGTGGCGGCGCGGCGTTACGCGGAAATCGCGCCAGACGCGCCGCATGCCCTGCACATGCCCTCACATACCTTTACCCGTACGGGTTACTGGCAAGAGTCCATCGACAGCAACATAGCAGCGGCAACGGCGGCGCGGCGAGAGGGTCAGACGGCCGAAGAGTTACACGCGAGCGACTACGAAATTTACGCCTACCTGCAAACTGGGCAGGACGAAGCGGCTGGGCGGATAGTGAATTCCTTGCCAGAGATCGCGTCGCGTTTCGACCCGAAGGCGTTACTGAGGGGCGCCGGAGGTCCTTCGGTTGCATATTTTGCACTAGCGGCCATCCCTGCACGATACGCGCTGGAACGTCACGACTGGAAGCAAGCCGCGCAACTTACGGTGCGAGAAACACCATTTCCTTATGCAGACGCTATCACTTGGTTTGGCCGCGGATTGGGAGCCGCGCGATTGGGGCAAGCGGCCGCGGCGAACGAGTCAGCGACGGCGCTAAAGCAGATCCGCGACCGGCTGTTGAAGGCGGGCGAAAACTACTGGGCGCAGCAGGTGGAAATCCAAGAGCTTGACATTGACGCGTGGGCAGCACTGGCTGAAGGAAAACGAGAGAAAGCACTGCGGCGGATGAGATCGGCAGCGGACCTGGAAGATGGGACAGAGAAAAGCGCCGTGACACCTGGTCCGCTGGCACCGGCGCGTGAGTTGCTAGGTGAGATGCTGCTGGAAATGAAAGAGCCTGCGCGTGCACTCGAGCAGTTTGAAGCGACGCTGAAGAAGGAACCGGGCCGCTTTCGAGCTTTATACGGGGCAGCACATGCTGCCCAGATCAACGGAAATCGCGATGCGAGTCAAAGATATTTTCACGAGCTGATGAAGGTTTGCGGACATGCGGACAAGCCAGGGAGGACGGAAGTCCTGGACGCACAACGGGCAATTTCGCAGAAGATTTCCCAGAATTAAGTCCCGCGCCTAAGGTGGATATCTTTGCTGGCCAAGAAACCGGAGCCTATGCAATTGACGGCTCTAAAGACCCACGTCGGCTAGGCCGGAACGGATGCGGCTGCCGGCTGGCACCGCAATTGCCCGCGTGGCGGAATCAGCCGCGCAGGTATTTGTTGAACCAGTCGATGGTGCGTTGCCATGCCAGATCGGCTGCGGGCTTGTTGTAACGCTCCGGTGTCGCGTCACAATTGAAGCCATGCACGGCACCGGGGTAGATATAGCCCTCGTGCGGAACATGCGCCGCGGTTAGAGCCTGATCGTAAGCCGGCCAAGTCGACGCCAATCGGGTGTCGAGTTCACCGTGATGCACCAGAATCGCTGCCTTAATCTTCGGAATGTCCTCGGATGCGGGAGGACCGCCATAGAACGGCGCGGCTGCTGCCAGATCGGCTCCCAATCGTACCGCCAGCATGTTGGCTGTAGAACCGCCGTAGCAGAAGCCGGTAGCGGCGATCTTTCCCGTGCAATCAGGGCGTGACTTTAACCACAGAGCCGCAGCCACCATATCCTCAGACATCTTGTTCTTGTCGATCTTGTTGAACATCTGGCCGCCCTTGTAATCGTCTCCAGGATAGCCACCCAGAGAGGTAAGCCCGTCGGGCGCAAATGCCATAAAGTTGGCCAAGGCAAAACGCCGCGCGATGTCCTCAATATGTGGGTTCAGACCGCGGTTCTCATGGACGACGATTACGCCCGGCAACTTCGTCACGGTCTCGGATCGCGTGTCAGCGCTGATGGGCCGCACCAGATATCCTTTGATACTTCCGTTGCCCTTTGGGGAGGGCACCGTTTCGTAAGTTGCCTTAATCCGGTCATCGGTGCGCGAGACTTGCTGGCCGAAAGCGTAGTTCGGCATCAACTGACTGATCACCGTGGCCGCCGCCAGACCGCCCGCTAGTCGTTGCACGCCATCGATGAAGGCGCGGCGACTAATCTCACCGTGAATGAAATCGTTGTAGAGCTCTATGGCTTCGCGCGGTAGCTTGGGTTTTGTCGATTCCATTGGTGGACTCCGCCCGCGATCATACCATCTGTTCTGGAGGCCTTCGCCGCATATGAGCGACAGCCAACCAGCTTGCGGTAGCAAATTTGTCGGTGCATTCGACGCAATGCCTTGAACCCCTACGTAAAGACGAAATCCTCTAGTCGCGTAGGACACGCGCCGGATCGGTGCGCGATGCGCGCCAGGCGGGCAACAGGCAGGCGGTGACTCCGATCGCGATCATCAGTACGAAAGCTGATGCGAATACCGCTGGGTCATGGGGGCTGACCTTATAGAGAAGGTTTCCGAGCAGTCTGGTTAGCGCAAGGCCTGCAACGGCGCCGAAGAGGACACCTCCAACTATCAACCTGAGACCGCGCGAAATGACCAGCCGAAGCAGGTTCGCAGACTGGGCGCCAAGAGCCATCCGCAATCCTAGCTCGCGCGTGCTTTGCGCTACCGCGTAGGACATGACGCCGTACAGACCGACTCCGGCGAGTAAAAGCGCCAAGCCTCCTAAGATCGAAATTAAGGTCACTGCCACCAACTGAGGCGACGTGGAGCGGTTGACCTGCTCCTGAAGTGTGATCATTTCGTAGAGCGCGAGGTTTGAATCTAACGCGTGCACTTCGCGGAGGAGCGCGGCCCGTAGGCTCGCCAGCGACTGAGTGGTGCGGATGTGAAGATCAGGTTCTCGCGCGAAGTCCTGGCGCAGAGGCACATAGAAAAATAGCCGAGGGGTCTCGCGCACGCTTTCATATTTCGAATCCGCGACGACGCCAACAACTCGCGCCCAGCGGTCCTTCACTTGAAGTCTGCGACCGATCGGATCCTGGCCGCCCCAGTAGCGCATCACCATAGTTCGGTTCACGATCGCTACGAGCGGCGCATTCTCATCGTCGTTGCGCGCAAATTCTCGGCCTGAGAGAAGAGGGATTCCCAGAGTCGCAAGGTATCCGGGACCGACCTGGTTGTACTCAACTTCAGGCTGTTCGTCGGGCGAAGGCTTATAGCCGTCGACGGCAATGGGCGTCGAGGAGTATGTGGCGAAGCCCAACGGCGTCACGCGGGCGAAAGCAGTGGACTCCACGCCCGGAAGCGCGCTGAGGCGATCGATCAGTTCATCCTGAAAGAGCTTGGCTCGCGGGACATCGTATCCTGCGGCCACTAACGGAACACCTGTTGTCACAACTCTGGTCGTTGTGAATCCTGGGTCTATGTTTCGAATCTTTTCCAGACTCTTGAGCAGCAAGGCTGCTCCCACCAGCAGAATGAAGCTGAGACTTACCTGAAAGATGACGAGGCCGGAGCGCATCCAGGCTTTCCCGCGGGCCCCGACTACGCTGGTGGAGTCGGCCTTCAGAGGACCGGCCAGATCGAGGTGACGTGTTTGAAAGGCGGGTATGATCCCTACAATCAACGTCACGAGCAAGCACACGCCAGCGCCCATTGCCATCACGCGCGCATCCATTTCGCCGGGCAGGTACATTTCGGACGCGAGGCCCTTTGGCAACAACAACACAAGCGCGTGGCGGCACCAGTAGGCGACGATGAGTCCAGCGGCTGTGCCGATCGCGGACAGGATCAGGCCTTCGGTGAGAAGCTGTTTTACTAAGCGGACGCGGCTGGCTCCAATTGCGAGGCGGACACTCATTTCGTGGCGCCGAACAAATGATCGGACCAGCAGCAGGTTGCCAACGTTGGCGCAGGCGATGAGCAGGACAAACGCAACCACGGCAACCATGACCTCGAGAGTGGGCAGCAGTTCCCCTGCATGGTTGAACGGGGTTTGCCACAGAGCCCATAGACCGATGCCACGGCCACGATTGGTGGCCGGATAGTCATTCTGCAACCGTGCTGCGATGGTGGAAACTTGCTGTTGCGCTTGGGCGAGACTGACGTCGGGCTTCAGACGCACGTAGGATTCGATCCAGCGTGCACCGCGGTCCTCGAGTTTGTAGCCGCCGCTCTCAAAGGTCCCTTCCATCGAAGTGGGGACCCAGAATTGCATCGCTCGGCCCACGAATGTTCCGTAGAATCCCTCGGGTGCCACACCGACGATTGTGTGCGGCACATTGTTCAAGCGTTGCGTCTTGCCGATGATCTCCCGGTCACCTTTGAAACGATTGCGCCACAATTGATAGCTGATGACGACAACAGGGTGGGAGTCGCTACCAACATCCTCGCCCGGTTCGAAGCCCCGCCCGAGTATGGGATGAACTCCGATGGCGTCAAAGTAGTTCGCCGAAACGATGCTTCCGGTCGCGACCTCTGCGTGGTCGCCGATGCTCAATGTGCTGCCGGTAATTTTGCTGACGAACCAGTCTTCGCAGAGCGAGCAATTTCTCTGCAAGTCGTGAAAATCCGGCCACGACACTTCGGTTGGCTCATTCTCACCGGCTGCTGTTCCGGCAACCGCAAACAGCTGCTCCTGGTGAACCACAGCAGGGTAAGGACGAAATAGAATCCCCTCCATCCAACTGAACACCGTGGCATTCGCCCCGATCCCGAGAGTCAAACACATGATTGCCAGGGCAGAAAAACCCGTACTGCGAAGCAATTGCCGGAAGCCATACCGCAGGTCCT
Source organism: Candidatus Sulfotelmatobacter sp. (assembly GCA_035264195.1). Lineage (GTDB taxonomy): Bacteria > Acidobacteriota > Terriglobia > Terriglobales > Acidobacteriaceae > Sulfotelmatobacter. Next base: position 22,468 of record DATFQQ010000462.1, read on the forward strand.
GGACAAAGTCTTCCAAAACACTTGCCCCGCGGGCCTCGCGACACTTCTGTTCGGTCTGCGTCATTCCACCTAATTTGAGCATCGCGGACCGGCGCGCCTCTTCGACCGACATACCGCGTTCCACGTTGTCATGAATCTGTTGCTCAAGATGCTCGCGAAGTTCCTCTTTCATTTCTTCATCGAGCTGATCGCGACGAAAGAAGGAGCGCACGCGCCATGGCAACGCGTATAACCACTGTTCGATGCTCATGCTTACACCTCGTTGAGCTTCAGGATTCCGGAAATGGCGGATGAGACGCGATTCCAGTTCGCGGACTCTTCCTCGAGCTGTTTCTTTCCCAGTCGCGTCAGCGAATAACACTTGGAGCGACGGTTGTTTTCACTGGACTTCCACTCCGAGCGAATCCAACCGCGACGCTCCAGTTTGTGGAGCGCCGGGTAGAGAGAGCCGTCGCTGACGCCTAAGACCTCGCTGGAGATCTGCTTCAAGCGCTGGCTGATCGCCCAGCCATTCATGGGTTGTAACGCCAATATCTTGAGAATCAGCATGTCCAGGGTTCCCTGGACCAGGTCGGAAGGCTTGCTCACCGGTGCGCTCTCCTCTCGGTTACCGAGTTAGACTAACTCCGCTCCCCTCGGTTAGCAAGTGGTAGGTTTTTGGGGAAGCTTGACGAGGTCTGGTTCCAGTGGTCTGGAGATTGGTGTCGTCCAAGGCGCCTGGCGCCTTTACTCAACTGTCATTCCGAGCGGAGCGAGGAATCCCTGCCTCCGCAGTTGCTCTGGGTACGGATGCTTCGACTCCGCCAGGGTTTCGCTTCGCTGCACTCCGGCTACGCTCAGCATGACACTGCTCTGGATGAGACCGAAGATGGAGTCGCTTGTTCCTCTCTTAACTCCTTAAGCTTTTTCAAGAGCTTCAATCTCGCGCGTGGTGCGTTCGAGGATTTCACGAATCTTGGCGATTCGGGCGGAATCATGGGAGCCACGTGTCGCGGCCTTTAGCGCGGCCTTCATCACTGCAGCTGCGGGGCGCATGACTTCTGCGCCTTCCATTCCCATCCACGGGGCCCAGTCGCCGGCCTGTTCGGCGCGCCTCCAGATCTGCTTTACGGTCTCGGCTTCTTTCTGCAGTTCGGCGCGTCCGGCATCAGTCAGCGAATAAGTGCGCTTCCCTGCTGCTGCGTCAGAAACGACCATTCCCTCATCTTCGAGTTGTTGTAGAGCGGGATAGATCGCACCGGCACTCGCCTTATAGATGCCGCCTGACTTCGTTTCCAGTTCCTTCATCAATTCGTAGCCATGCTTGGGACCACCTTCCAACATCGATAGTAGCGCTAGACGAATCTCTCCCGGGCCGAAGAACCGGCCCCATCGGCCTCCACGTCCCCAGGGAAATCCACCCCCGACAAACGGCGTTGCTACGCCTCCACGCCACCAACTTCCACATCTTCCGTACATATGTTCACTCCTTTGCTTGAGCAAAGTTTCAAGGTTTCAAAGTTTCAGGAAACTCCTTGACTCTTTGCGCGAAAAGCTTTCCTTTGCGCAAAGGCATTCCGGCCTGAAGCTCGAAGCTCTAAGCTCTAACCTCGAACCTCGAACCTCGAACCTCGAACCTTGAAACTTGAAACTCACATTTTCATTCGATCTGTCTTGAACTATATCTTTAGATATAACTAAAAGTCAAGCTTAAGAGTGCTAATTCCATCAATGATTTACAATCGCGGTTCATGTTCTACCGGTCCGATAACCGCTCTCCTGACCAGCTTCGTCCGGTCAAAATCACTCCTGACTTCATTACGACAGCCGAGGGTTCAGCGCTCATTGAGGTGGGGAACACACGGGTGATCTGCACGGCTTCGATAGAAGAGGCGGTGCCCCAGTTCATGCGCAACACGGGCAAGGGATGGATTTCCAGCGAATACAGCATGCTTCCCCGCTCGACGCTGACCAGGACGCCGCGAGAAGTTTCCAAAGGACGGCAGAGCGGGCGGACGCACGAGATTCAGCGTTTGATCGGGAGATCTCTGCGGGCGGTGGCCGATCTGACCCGCTTGGGTGAGCGCACCATCTGGATCGACTGCGATGTGATCCAGGCGGACGGAGGCACGCGAACCGCGTCGATCACCGGCGCGTTTGTCGCCTTGGGCCTGGCTCTGCAGAAGCTGGTGGAAGCAGGGACGCTGCCGGCGGTTCCGCTCAGAGATTCGGTTGCGGCCATAAGCGTTGGAATCGTCGATGGAGAAATTCTGCTCGATCTGTGTTACGAAGAGGACTCGCGGGCGGATGTCGATATGAACTTTGTAATGACCGCCGCAGGAAAGATGGTTGAGGTCCAGGCGACGGCCGAACATCAGGTATTCGACGACGCGCAGTTGGGGAAGATGCTGGCGCTGGCGCGCAAAGGCGTGCAGGAGCTGATTGCGAAGCAGGCAGCTGTTTAGGGCGCATTGACGCAACATTCTCCAAGCAAGTAGCAATCCCGAACATCACCACATGGCCTCCGTGTTATCACACGCAATCGCCGCTTCCGCAATCAGCGCGGCGTTCTATCGGCCTAGCGTGCAGAAACGCGTATGGATAGTGGGCATCGCTTGTTCGGTGTTTCCCGATGTCGACGTCATCGGCTTCCGATTCGGCATTCATTACGGAGATTTTTGGGGACATCGCGGGTTCACCCACTCCCTCATCTTCGCGGTGCTTCTCGCAGCCGTGCTTGCGAGTGGCATTCTGCGAAGTCAATCTGCGATGTCCCGAGTCTCTCTTTTCGCCTATCTGTTTCTATCGACCGCGAGCCATGGCTTGCTTGACGCTATGACGAACGGCGGGCTTGGAGTGGCTTTCTTCTCACCGTTCGACAACCAGCGCTACTTTTTGCCTTGGAGACCGATTCGCGTCTCACCGATCGGACTTTTACGTTTCTTCAGTGCAAGGGGCCTTGCGGTTATTAAGAGTGAACTACTTTGGATTTGGCTTCCTTCAATTCTGGCAACGGTGTTAGTCACGATTTCGCGGAAATTGCGGATTGCGGAACCCCAATCTCCCAGATAGCGGGACAGCCGAAGGCGGCTGTCCCTACCGATCCCGGCACCGTGAGTGCAATACCTATTTTTGGTTTGCCTTTTTCTCTGCTGCCGCCTTCTGCGCGGCAATCGTCCACGGCGGCGCAATACCATTCTCCCGTGCGTAGGCGATCGACTGGCCCAAGTGCTCGTGATTGTCGGCGACGAGGATATACACCACATCGCCGGCATTCGCCTGTGGTCCTAGCTTCGGCAGGAGCTTGGCGAATTCGGCGTTGGTCATGCCCTTGATGGCTTTCTCGGTGAAGTCCCAGGATTTGTTCAATTCGTCGACGATGCGGGCGCGATCCGTTGTCGACTTCTCGAGCGCTTTGCGATCGACACCCGCAGGAGTTTCAGCACCCATCATCCCCAAAATCCCGTAGCGCTCGGCGGCGACATGTAAGAAGACTTCAGCAAAGGAGCGCGAATCCGGTGAAGGGCGCCAGGTCAGCTTGTCGGCCGGCAAGGCACCGGCCAGGGCGACAAACTTCTTCTGCAAGTTCTCGAGATCGAGCAGTGCCTGGGCTTTCATGTCATAACTGGGTGCAGTGTGATCCACCGCATCGTCCCCGCTCGGAGCAGCGACCGCCACCGCACCGAACGCCGAGAGTACAAACACGCAAGACAGAAACAGTCGGTTCATGTGATCCTCCTCATGAAACAGCGAATGCTCCTTAGACGCAGCGAACAATGATTCGTCCGGTAGCGGGCAGCCTTTCTTGCAGACATTGTTGGAGTTGATTAGACGCAGTTAATACAATGGCCCGAGTTTCCCGTATTGGAGCGTTCCCAGATTGAAAACGAGGGACCCACTTTCGACCTTTAATTCCCGCTCAGTACCGTTTACCTCCGGACGTTCTGTCGATACCGTGAGTAGACTGCTATGGAAATCCCGCGCCCCGACCGACGTCGCGAACCGCGAACCCCAATCGACCTCAATCTGCTGGTTTGGGGAATCGATATCCATGGAGAGCGTTTCCTGCAAGAAGCGCACGCCCGCGACATCAGCCTCAGTGGAGCCCTTCTGTCGGGCTTGGAGACCGACGTTAGATCTGGCGACGTGATCGGCGTTCTCTGTGGCCAGCGCAAGGCGAGGTTTCGAGTGGTGTGGGTTCGCTACGATGACGCGGGAGATAAGATGATGGTCGCCGTGCAGCGGCTGGCATCCGATGAATGCCCTTGGCCAGAGTTGTTGAACGAGGCTTCCGAGTCCGATTCCAAGCCTGCGGATCCCCCGGCCGACTCGCCGAATCCCTAAGTCGTCACCGTCCTTACTCAATCCACACGGTCTTGGTGTTCACGAACTCGCGGATTCCTACCTTACTCAGTTCCCGTCCATGACCTGAAGCCTTTACGCCTCCGAACGGGACGCGCGGGTCCGATGCCACCATCTTGTTGAAGAAGACCATGCCCGCTTCAATTTCGTTGATGAAGCGTTCACGTTCTTTGTCGTCGTTCGTCCAGATACTCGAGCCCAGGCCGAAGCG
>DATFQQ010000463.1:0-22107 GCA_035264195.1 Candidatus Sulfotelmatobacter sp.
TTCCATCTAGGAAACGGATGTTCTGTCGCAGCCATCAAAGCAGGATCTCCGATTGATACATCGATGGGAATGACGCCTCTTGAGGGACTCGTGATGGGAACTCGTTCCGGCGATCTCGATCCCGCAATCGTCAGCGTCATTGCTCGCAAGGAAGGAATGTCTCCGTCGGAAGTCGATTCACTCCTGAACACGCAATCGGGCTTGCTCGGACTGTCCGGTCTTACGAATGACATGCGGGAACTCCAGGCGGAACTGAAAGAGCATGATGACCGCCGCGTGCGTCTCGCAATCGAGATCTTCTGCTACCGCGCCCGCAAATACATCGGAGCATATCTCGCGGCGATGGGAGGAGCCGATGCAATCGTATTCACCGGCGGAATTGGTGAGAACGCACCGGACGTCCGCGCCCGTATCTGCGCCGGCATGGAATGGGCCGGACTCCAAATCGACGCCCAGACGAATCAAGCCACAGTCGGCCGCGAAGGAATGATCAGCACCGAAGCATCGAAGCTACTCGCCTATGCAATCCCAACCGATGAGGAGTTGTTGATCGCCCGCGACACAGTCAGAGTAATCAAAGGCGAACCACACCCTTCGTAGATCTCAGGCAGGAACCCAGCTTACAGCGTCACCGACACCATCTCTTGTCGCACCCATAGCAATGTCATGCTGAGCGGAGGCGGAGTGCAGCGAAGCGGAACTCCGGCGGAGTCGAAGCATCCCTACCACTGGAACGACCGCCAGCCAGCAACAATCAATACGGCCAAGTCCAGTCGGTCGCCTCCGGCATATCAATGCCGTGCTGATGTGCATAGTTGCGGCATTCGATCTGCTGGTTCAGGAATCGTTCCTTGGCGTGGCCTCCGATCTTCTGCAATTTGGGGACACGATCCACAACATCCATCGCGAGACTGAACCGATCGATGTTGTTATCGATGGCCAGTTCAAGCGGAGTGTTGATGCTGCCCTTCTCCTTGTATCCGCGCACGTGAATGTTGTGGTGATTATTGCGGCGATAAGCCAGCCGGTGAATCAGCTGCGGATAGCCGTGAAAATTGAACATCACCGGCTTGTCGACCGTGAAGAGGGAATCGAAGTCGCGATCCGACAGTCCATGCGGATGTTCGCTAGCCGGTTGCAACTTGAAAAGATCGATGACATTGATGAACCGGATCTTCAGATCAGAGAATTCCTTGCGAAGCAGGTCGGTAGCCGCGAGTGCCTCCTGCGTGGGAATGTCTCCGGCAGAGGCCATGACGACATCAGGTTCACCACCCTCGTCGTTGCTCGCCCAATCCCAAATGCCGATGCCCTTGGTGCAGTGAACGATCGCAGCATCCATGTCCAGGTACTGCAGATGTTTCTGCTTGTCGCAGACGATCACGTTGACATAATTCTCGCTGCGCAGGCAGTGGTCCGCCACTGAGAGTAGCGAGTTCACATCCGGAGGCAGATAGATGCGCGTTACATTCGCGCTCTTGTTCACGACAACATCGAGGAAGCCGGGATCTTGGTGCGTAAAGCCATTGTGATCTTGCCGCCACACCGTAGACGTGATCAGCAGATTTAAAGATGCGATCGATTGCCGCCAACTGAGATGGTTGCAGATCTCCAGCCACTTCGCGTGCTGGTTAAACATGGAGTCGATCACGTGCACAAACGATTCATACGTCGACAGGAATCCATGGCGTCCGGTCAGCAGATAGCCCTCGAGCATTCCTTCCATCGTATGCTCGCTCAACATCTCCATGACGCGGCCATCGTTGGCTAGATTCCCGCCGTCCTCGTCCTCCGGAAAGCTTTCTTCGATCCAGAACTTCTTCGTTACAGCGTAGAGAGCGTCGAGCTTATTGGAACTGGTCTCGTCAGGCCCAAACACGCGGAAGTTGTTGCCGTTCCTCTTCATCACCTCGGCGAGAAAGGCACCGAGAGGACGAGTATTCTCGGTCTGGATCCTGCCGGGCTTGTCGACCTTTGCTGCAAAGTCGCGGAAATCGGGAAGGCGGAGAGCCTTCTTCAATCGGCCGCCATTCGTGTGCGGATTGGCGCTCATGCGTCGATCCCCAACTGGCGCCAGTTCGCGGAACACGGAAGCCAACTTGCCCTTGCCATCGAAGAGAGAGTCGGGCATTTGCGCACGCATCCATTTTTCGAGCGCACGAAGTTGCTCGCGATCTTTCTTGACGGCGGGCAAAGGCACCTGGTGCGCGCGCCAGAAGCCCTCCAGATAATGGCCTTCCACTTCACGAGGAGCAGTCCAGCCTTTGGGCGACCGCAACACGATCATAGGCCAGCGTGGCCGGGTTAGAGCGCCTCGCTCACGTGCTGCCTTACGGTATTCGTGGATGTCGTGGATGCATTGTTCGACCGTTGCCGCCATCGCCTGGTGCATGCTATCGATCTCGGATCCTTCAACGAAATAGGGACTCCAGCCGTAGCCGCGGAACAGACTGTCCAATTCTTCGCGGGAAACCCGCGCGAGCAATGTGGGATTGTCGATCTTGTAGCCGTTCAGATGAAGGATTGGAAGGACTGCACCGTCCCGCGAGGGGTTCAAGAACTTATTGATGTGCCAGGAAGTGGCAAGAGGTCCAGTCTCCGACTCACCGTCGCCCACAACTGCGGCGACAATCAATTCTGGATTGTCGAATGCCGCGCCGCAAGCGTGCGACAAGACGTAGCCAAGCTCCCCGCCTTCGTGAATCGATCCAGGTGTTTCAGGAGTGCAGTGACTGCCAATTCCACCAGGGAACGAGAATTCGTGAAAGAATTGCTGCAGACCGTCAACGTCGAGACTCTTTTCCGGATAAATCTCAGAGTAAGTACCTTCCAGATAAGCAGGTCCTAGAACTCCGGGCGCTCCATGACCCGGACCCGCGAGGAAAATCATATCGAGGTCATACTTCTTGATGAGCCGGTTGAGGTGAACGTAAATGAAAGACAATCCCGGACTCGATCCCCAATGGCCGAGTAAACGATTCTTGATGTGCTCAGGTTTCAGAGGCTCGCTGAGCATCGGATTCTCTCGCAGGTAGATCATTCCGAGGCTGAGATAATTGCAGGTGCGCCAATAGATTTCTGTTTTGCGAAGTTCTTCCGGACTCAGTGGCTTGTCATGAACGGTGGATCGAGTTGGAGCGTAAGGTGTGAGTTCCTGGATTTCGGCGGAGAGGCTGGCTTCAATCGTGCTCATAAAACACTCCTTCGGGATAGCCTAAGCTTTTGGTTGATCGCTGACAATTGGGTGTTGTGACAGAAGTTCGATTCCGACCCGAAGTGGGTCTGCAACAAACGCTAGCTGCAAGTTGAAGTGTCGGGGCTAGAAGTATCACCCAGTAGCAGAGCGACAGGGAAGTGGCGAAACAGGTCAACGATGGGCAGTTGCTGAGCACCACGGCGAGACTGAATACAATCGCCGGTGAATAGGTTGTGATAGCAGGGAACTCCAAAATCGGGAATTGCCAGCGCCGCATCGCCCCAGATTGCCTCACTGCAGATCGTGTCGTAACTATCGCCCGTGAGCTCGGCGCACAGCCGCGGCACGGCTACGATCGCAGTGCGACCCTCGTGTTTTCGTGCAAACGCAACAATGTGGCTTGCATTCAGTCCGCTAGCGGATAGTGGCATGTATTCACCTCGTTGAAACAGGGCTGGATGCTGTCGGCGGAGATTCAGAGTCTTCCAGGTGACATAAAGCTTTGCCGACGCCTGATTCTGGGCTGTGAACATGTCAGACGGCGATTGCAGATTTTCGTAATCTTGCTGTAGTTGTTTCAGCTTTTCTTGACGTTGCTCATAGTTGACAGGCTGGCGGTTATCGGGATCGACAAGCGTAAACTGCAAAAGTTCGTTGCCCTGATAGACATCAGGGACGCCAGGCGACGTCATTTTCAGCAGAGTTTGCGAGAGACTGTTGAAAACACCGATGCGCGAAATCCGTTGCTGGAATTCTCCGATATCAGCCAGGAATCGATTCTTCTCCGATCGTTCGAGAATCGAGCGAACGTAGCTGGTCAAAGCCTTTTCGTACTCAGGGTTTTCATTGGCCCAGCTCGTAAATTCCTTCGCTTCGCGCGCCGCTTTGAGCATGTATTTCTCGACTCGCGTTATGAATTGGAACCAAGCGGCATCATCAAGGATCTCGTTAGGCCACACGCCAATCAAGGTCTGATAGAGCAGGTATTCGTCGTTGCGGGTAGGAACTCGAACATCTTCAACCGTTTGTTTCTTGCTTCGATTCAAGTCACGCCAGCGGCGCAATCGCAGTCGCCATTCCTTGGGGATTTCCGAGAGGACGTTGATGCGAGCGCGAACGTCTTCGGAGCGTTTTGAGTCGTGCGTGGACGAGGCCAGCAGGGAGTTCGGCCAGTGCGCAAGACGCTCCTGGTTCGCGCTGTGAAACTCGTCGATCGTAACGCCGAACCGCCTGGGATCGCTGCCCACCTCATTTAGCGAAACCAGCCGGTTGTAGCGATAGAACGCGGTGTCTTCGAGACCCTTGGCCATAACAGCCGCAGTGACCTGCTGGAACTTCATCGCGAAGCGGAGCACGACCCGCTTATACCAGCCGGACTCGCTGCCGCTGACTTCCACGAGAAGAATGCGGCGAATGAAATCGAAGATGCTGAGATCAGCGGCGTTGCTCCGCTTCTTCGCAGCAGCGATTGCCCGGGCAACGTAGCGACGATCCTCCTCGGAAAGTTCACTGGCATTCACATAGGTGCGGTAGACGGGAAAATTGGCAATGGTCTCAGCCAGAGCCGTGCGCAAGCCGTTTAGAGTGAAGTCGCAGGTGTATCGATTGGCCAGGGCAATGCGGCTGAGGAAATTGGCAAGAACAGTGAGTTCGCTCGTCAGCACCACTTTCAGGATCAATTTCTTACACTGATAAACAAGATCAAGGAATTCCTGCGTGACACCTGTAAATGGGTGATAGATCCGGTCGAACTTCGCTGCCGATGAGACGTCGACGAAAAGCCCGTTCACTAGATTTCCAAACTCGTATCCAGTCGTGCCATCGACCGGCCACTCTGTACGAAGGGATTCCTTACCGATAAGAATCTTTTCGACGACGAGATAGGCCTCGCGGTTCTGCGGATCAAGCTCGGTCTTCAGACGGTTGTGAAGGTGCTGAAAGTAAGTGGCAGGATCAAAGAGTCCATCGGGATGATCGATGCGAAGGCCGTCAACCTTGCCCGTCGCGACCAGTTCGAGAATGAACTGATGCGTCTTGCTGAATACCGTGTCGTTTTCGGTGCGGAGAGCTGCCAGCTCGTTGATATCAAAAAAGCGCCGGTAGTTAATGTCATCGGCTGCGACTCGCCACTGTGCGAAGCGATAAGGCTGTGCCTTGATGAGATCGTGCAGCGTATCGAAACTGCGTGGATCGTCGGGTCTGCCATTGATGCGCTCCACGTTGCGGGTTAAAAACCTGCAAGCCTCTGAGGTGCGCGCACAGAGAGCAGCGATTCGCCGCTTCTGAACTTCCTTCTCGCGATTGCGTTCAGCGTGCTGTTCCGGAGTCGAGCCCCGGCGTTCGGCCAGATGGTTGAATGCACTGATAATGCTCTGCACTTCCAGGAAGTCTTCGTGTGTTTCACCCAACTGGTTCTTCAGGCGGTCGATGTCATAACCGAGGATGCGAGGATACTCCTTGGGGTCGATAGGAAAGCGGTGCTGGAAGTAGAAAATGCTGAACTCGCCGCGTTCCCGATCAAAGGTGAGTTTCAAATCACCCTTCTCGAGAGCTGCTCCGTATTGGTCAGCCAGGACCGGAACCAAAACCTTTCCCTGAAGCTCATCCTTAATAGGATCCCAATCAATATCGAAGAAGTCGGCATAATCCGAAGCATCCCCGTTTTCGAGAACATCGAGCCACCACGCGTTGTCGCTTCCCATGACACCCATGTGATTAGGGACGATGTCCAAAATCTGGCGCATGCCATAGCGATGAAGCTCGTCGACGAAAGCGTCGTAGTCTTCGCGTGTGCCGATCTCTGGATTTAACGTGTTATGGTCAATGATGTCGTATCCGTGCAAACTACCGGGCCTCGCTCGCAGGTAAGGCGAGGCATAGACGTGGCTGATGCCAAGAGCGCTGAGGTAGGGAACAATCGCGGTTGCGTCGCGAAAAGTGAAATGCTGGTTGAATTGGAGGCGGTAGGTCGCAGTTGGAATTTGATCCTGCCGCTTCATAGGGTCTTTCCTGATTTGAGAGTGGTGGAAACAGAGAGACAACCGCAGTATCTAACGTATGGGCTGGAAAAGCGAATGTCCATACTGGATTTCTTGCAGAACCTAATGCGGAAAAACCCGATGCCAAGACCTCTTGTTATGTGTTAAGGGACCAGACGACCGACCATGCGGGCAACCTCGCGCTATTGACCGCTGCAGTGGCTTGAGGGTCGCTGGAGTAGAACGGAATGCCTGTGAGCCGAGGAACCTCAACGTCGGAATCGGAGCCGAGATTGGCGCGGAGTTCCAACTGAGCGCCATCGTCGAAAAACCAATCGATGGAAAGATGACGATCGTGAGCTTGGGGAGACCCGCAACGAGATCCACGCGTCATGCCAACTCGAGGAACTATTCTGCGTTGGCGTACTGACAGTAGTTCGCGGTAGAAGCATAGCCACTGTGAATGTGGTCCTGCCAGCAGCGAATTCCAATCTAGTTTTGATCGTAGAAATGTCTGCTCGGAATTTGGATCGGGGATGGAACTTCTGGCTTCAGCAGAATCGAACTTTGAAAAGCGTGCAAATTCGCTTCTTCTTCCTGCCGTTACGGCCGCAGCCAGGTCACCACGGAAATCGCAGAAGAAAAGAAACGGGGTATCAGCAGCGAACTCTTCTCCCATAAACAGGAGCGGCGGAGACGGTGCGAGCAAGAGAATCTCCATAGCAGCTTTCAATGCCTTTGGATCGGCTAATTGGCTGACTCGTTCACCGAACGCGCGGTTTCCGACCTGATCGTGATTCTGCAGAAAAGAAACAAACGCGGATGGAGGTAGATCGGTACTGGGCTCTCCGCGATGGCTCGCATGATATTCGGAATACTCTCCCTGATATGCAAAACCCTCGCGCAAACTGCGGCAGAGGTGGCGCATGGGATCCTGGACATAATCGGAGTAATAGCCGTCGGATTCTCCAGTAAGAAGCACGTGCAGAGCGTGATGGATATCGTCATTCCATTGGGCGTTATAGAAGCGGACGGAACCATTCTTATCGCGGCGCAGGTAGCGGGCGATGTTGTCTCCGTTTTCGAGGATAAGGTGCACGAATCGTTTGTCGCCAAAGCAATCTCGGACGGCGCTGGCTAATTCTGTGAGAATATCCGGCTTGGAATCGTCGATGATGGCATGCACCGCGTCGAGACGAAGGCCATCGAAGTGATACTCCTCGAGCCAGTAGAGTGCGTTTTGGATGGAGAAGTCGCGGACCGTGGGGCTCTCGGGCCCGTCGAAGTTGATGGCGTCGCCCCAGGGAGTTTTATGCCGACCAGTGAAAAATTGCGGCGAGTAAAGATGCAGGTAATTACCCTCGGGGCCGAAGTGGTTGTAGACAACGTCAAGAAAAACCATGAGGCCCTTGGCATGAGCGAAGTCGATGAGACGCTTGAGGTCTTCCGGACGTCCGTAGGAACTGTCGGGTGCGAAGGGTAGCACGCCGTCGTATCCCCAGTTTCGCGAACCGGGGAAATCTGAGAGCGGCATTAGTTCGACCGCAGTGATCCCCAGATCGCGAAGATAGTCGAGTTTCTGCTCGACTCCCTGAAAGGTGCCTTCCGGAGTAAAGCTCCCGACGTGCAATTCATAGATAACCGCCTGTTCCCAAGGCCGGCCGCGCCAGTCGTGATCCTTCCAGGGAAACGCCGTCGGATCGATGACCTCACTGGGCCCACTCACATCGTGAGGCTGGAAGCGGGAGGCAGGGTCCGGAACGAGAGTCTCGCCGTCAATTTGGAATCGGTAGAAAGAGCCGACGCGTGCCTGGGATGTTGTGAGCTCAAACCATCCTTGGCCCGCCGGGGCTAAGGCAAGCGGTGCGCTCTTCAAGTTCTCCAGACTGAGAGCGACGCTCTTTGCGGCGGGTGCCCAGAGGCGAAAACGCACGCTGCCATCAGGCTGAACTTCTGCGCCAAAGGGCATGCAGTGTCTACTCATCATGATGGTTATTCGGCCGGGGCTGATCTTTCTGCCGTTCGACTAAAAGAATGAGAGAGCGCGGCGGCAAACGATATTGGGACATCGGTTCGTGTGTAGCATCCGGAGTGCGTGCTGCATCCAGAGCAGTGTCGACCAAGGTGATCCATGCCATGCCAGAGGCGACGGTCGGCAGGGTAAATGCAACCTCCTGATGATCAGCGTTCATGAGGAGGACAAAATTTTCGTCCGTGATGAGCTGGCCACGTTCGTCAATCTCGTCGACCGCCGAGCCGGAGAGAAAAACGCCCAGAGTTCGCGCGTGCTCTTGCGTCCACTCCTGATCAGTCATCTCGCGGCCATCGGGGCGAAGCCACAGAATATCTTTGACTCCGACGCCCTTGATGGATCGGCCCTGAAAGAAATTACGGCGGCGGAAGACCGGATGGTTTTGCCGCAAGGAAATAACTCGTCGGACCAGAGCAATGAGTTCTTTCTGGGATTCAGCCTGATCCCAATTGATCCAGCTGATTTCGTTGTCCTGGCAATAGGCGTTGTTGTTTCCTTGCTGGGTTCGGCTGATTTCGTCTCCAGCAAGGAACATGGGGACACCTTGCGAGAGCAGCAGGGTCACGATGAGATTTCGCTTCTGGCGAGCTCTCAGTGCATTGATGGCCGCATCGTCTGTCTGTCCTTCGGCTCCGCAGTTCCAACTACGGTTGTTGTCGGTGCCATCGCGATTCTCTTCGCCATTGGCTTCATTGTGCTTGTGGTCGTAGCTGACCAGATCGTTCAGGGTAAAGCCGTCATGTGCAGTGACGAAGTTGACGCTCGCATACGGGCGGCGGCCGCTGCGGGCGTAGAGATCGCTGGAGCCAGTGATGCGGTAGGCAAGTTCGCCGATTTGTCCACCGTCGCCTTTCCAATATGAGCGGACGGCGTCGCGGTAGCGGTCGTTCCATTCGGCCCAGCCGACGGGGAATTTGCCAACCTGATATCCACCTTCTCCGAGGTCCCAAGGCTCGGCAATCAGCTTAACCTGGGAAAGAACCGGGTCCTGATGAATGATGTCGAGGAAGGCTCCAAGTTTGTCGACTTCGTGCAGTTCGCGCGCAAGGGTGGCCGCGAGATCGAAGCGGAAGCCGTCCACGTGCATGTCGAGCACCCAGTAACGCAGACTATCCATGATGAGCTGAAGCACGCGAGGATGCCGCATGTTCAGTGTATTGCCGGTGCCCGTGTAGTCCATGTAGTAGCGGGGATCGTCCGCACGGATACGGTAGTAAACAGAGTTATCGATGCCTCGAAAGGACAGCGTTGGCCCGAGTTGATTGCCTTCGGCGGTGTGGTTGTAAACAACATCAAGAATGACCTCGATGCCGGCCGAATGCAGGGTTTTCACCATCGTCTTGAACTCGTTAATCGAGCCAGTGGCGAGATAACGGGACATCGGCGCAAAGAAGCCGATCGTGTTGTATCCCCAATAATTGCGCAGGCCGCGTTCGATAAGAGTCCGGTCATCAATGAAGAAATGGACCGGCATCAGTTCGACGGCGGTGATCCCGAGTTTTAAAAGATGGTCGATGATCGGCCCCGTCCCAAGTCCGGCGTAGGTGCCGCGCAATGTTTCGGGGACTTTTGGATGTCGAATGGTGAATCCCCTGACATGCATTTCGTAGATGATGCTCTTATGCCAGGGAGTGCGCGGCGGGCGGTCCGTTCCCCAAGTGAAAGCCGGATCGATTACGGTGGCTTTCAGCATGCCGGGCGCGCTGTCGCGGCGATCGAGGGAGAGATCGGTGTTCTTATGGTCGATGCGATAGCCGAAATGGGAGTCGCTCCATTTGAGATCGCCAACGATCTGTTTGGCATAAGGATCGATCACAAGCTTGTGAGGATTGAAGCGAAGTCCTTTCTCGGGCTCGTAGGGACCGAAGACACGATACCCGTAGATAAGTCCGGGGCGCGCCTCCGGCAGATAACAGTGCCAGACCTGGTCGGTCTGTTCTTTGACACGAACTCGATGCAGTTCGCGGCGCCCGGTTTGATCGAATAAGCAGAGTTCGACGGCTTCGGCGTGTTCAGAAAACAAAGCGAAGTTGACGCCTTCACCGTCCCACGTTGCTCCGAGCGGATACGGGCGGCCGGGCCACACAATCGGTTGGGTCTGAATGACCATGCATTCCTTGGCCGGCTTGCCAGCTGCGCGGCTTGATGTCGGCGACTTGAGACCTAGAGCGGCGCAGCCGCGTCTTGCCAAGTCAAGAAATCGTTCCAGTGGAAGATGAATTCTGAGGGCCTAACGTTGCCAAGTTATTGTACGCGCGACGTGAAGGATTACGTCGAAGGGAGCGAGTTACCCAGCCAAGCTCCGAGATTCTCCAGAGGATCTATGTAGTCACAGATAATTTTTAATGCGCCGAGAATCGGTATCGCGAGAATCAGTCCGGGGGCTCCCCAGATCCAGGACCAGAACAACAGAGACAGGCTCACCGCCAGAGGGTTTAGCGATAGGCGAGGGCCGATGACCTTGGGGTAAATGAGATTCATCGTGATAGCGTGCATGCCGATGACCGTTATGAAGATGGCGATCAGTCCTGTCTTGTGCAATGTGTCGAGCCCGCTTGCTAACGGAGGAAGTAGCGCGAGAAACACGCCGAGGTAAGGAATCAACGTTACGAAGCCGCTGATGGCCCCAACAAAGTAGAAGTAATGCACGCCGAGATACCAGAACACGATTCCACAAATGATTGCGTTGCCGAGTCCGACCACGAAGTTGGCGAGGATGTAGGAGCGAATCATTCCCGAAATGCGTCCCACCGTACGGTGCGCCACCAAGCGATGCTCCTTAGGAAACAGCCGGACCGTCGCGACATGAACGTGATCCTTGGAAGCGAGCATGAAGTAAACGAGGAAGGGAACGAATCCAGTTGCCAATAGCACGTCAGCAATCGTTGACGAGTTTTCTGAGATGACATCGGTCAGACCCTGCTGCTGCTCGATTCGCACTGGCACCGGCTTCTGATGCGCTTTCGGAGGTTCGACGACAGAGCGCGCCTGGTCGGCCAGTTGGTCCGCTTTTGAACGAATGCTTCCCAGCGTGTTGCGCAGACCAGTGGAATATCTGGGCAGTTCGTCCATGAAGTCGAGGGCGCGATTGTACGAAAAGTATGCGACTCCGAGCGCCAGAAACAAGGCGGCGCTTACAGTAATCAGTGCCCCGATCTGGCGAGGGATGCGCAGCCGCATCAGGCCCACGACCGCGGGTTCCAAAACGTATGCCAGGAGTATCGACGCCAGAGTTGTCACGAGGACCAGTTTCAGAAGATAGATCAGGCCGATGATCGCGATGAAGGCGACCACGATTTGGGCAATGGTGCCGGCTTTAATAGAACCGTGAAGAGTCTCAACCTCTTCCGCAGCTTGCTCTACGACTGCTACGGGTATCGATTGCTCGCAGATTCGATCCTTTGGTTTGCCGGCTTGTTGGTTCCTCTCCGGCTTGACTGCGTGAGTATTCAAGTCTTCCGCCCCAGCGATAGTTTGCTTGAGGGTTGACTCGTCCTCCATAGGGTGCTGCCATTAAGAGGCAAGGGGGGAGAACCCGAGAGGGATGCTAGAAGATGCCGACTTTCAGGAAAGAGACCCGCGTTGGTCAGTCGTTTTTGATTTCGTCGAGGATCGTTCCACCCGAATCGACCAGTTGTATATGCAGCGCCGGCACGCCAGCGCTATGAGTTGAGCAGCTTAAACAGGGATCATAGGCGCGCACGACGGCGGACACGCGATTCAGCATACCTTCGCTCAATTTGGTGCCATCGATGAAATGCTCGGCAACTTGTTTGACACTGCGTCCGATCGCGAGATTGTTGTGTCCGGTGGCAACAATCAGGTTGACCCAGGTGATGGCACCTTCTTCGTTCACCTTGTAATGATGGATCAGTGTTCCGCGGGGAGCCTCGATCATGCCGACGCCTTCGCGAGAGTTGACTCCAGCTGTGGCGCGCACATGTGTGTCAAGGATTCTGGGGTCATCAAGCAGCGCCTGGATCTTCTCGAGAGCGTAGACGATCTCGATCAGCCGAGCATAGTGATAGAGAAAAGCACTATGAGCGACCGTCCCGAAGCGTTGATGGAATTCTGTGAATTCCGCGTCGGCGAGTGGCGTGCCGCACTGCCTGGCAGCATTCAAGCGGCCTAATGCCCCCACGCGGTAGACGCCGGCCGGATATCCCAGAGGCTTGAAGAAAGGTGCCTTTAAGTAAGACTCGCGCAGGCTGGCTTCGCCGATCCACTGAGAATATTCCTCGGCGGGAATGTAGTCTTCGATGACCTCGCCCTCAACGCCTCGGAAGCGAAGGCCTCCATCGTAGAGTTGAAGGTTGCCTTTGGGGTCGACCAAGCCTGCGTACATGGTCGGCAGGGAACCAAAGAATTCGATCTCGTCTTTGTAATTATCGAGAGCTCCTTTGAAAAAGCAGAGGGTGCGGTCGGCAATATGCTTCGCAGCTGCGGCCAGGCAAGGCGCGACAAAAGGGAACTTGCGAATAAGGCGCGACTTGGCGCGCATACGCATGCCTCCACAGAATTTGATTTTGTACGTATCCCCAAATCAGCAAATGTGAGCAGCAAGGGTGAAAGATGCCGGAACTCACATTGCCCCGAGTGGAAAGACCAAACCATCCCCAGAAGGTCCTACCACCGTACCGGGTGCGAATCCTAACTCACCGATTCAGCGCTTGGCAAGTGATTTTTACAAATTTCTGACAATGTCAACGATTTGTCACGTCATCTTCGGAGAAATCAACGCGGCCATTGAAAGGTGTACTCGAGATTGCAAAAGGGTGCTAGACTGCCACATTCAATTTCGTCGAGCTTAGAAATCTCGCCATGGGTTCTCTTCGCTGGTTGGCCAACCTGCTTTGTGCAATTTGCCTGACATTCCTCCTTTTTCCGACCTGTCCCGCCTCCGCCCGTGACAAGAAAGACGCCCTGCCGTACGGGATGGGGCTGGTAGTGAACGTGCCAGCTGCAGAATCTGACGTTCTCAAGGCTGTGGAAGAGGTGGTGCAGAACGGGATTATCAGAGGAACGAAGGAGTATGCGAAGGATGAGTTCGTGACCGGTGCGGCCGCGGCCAGCGACTCCACCCTATTCGAGCCATGGACCGATGGGGGCAAGATCTTCTACAAGGTGCGGACGCATGCCTTGGATCCTAGAAGTTTCAAGGACGCTAGTGATGTCGGCACTCTGGCAGTTCGTTACGTGGTCATGAAGCAGGACGAGACCCACACCGTGCTGAAGATCGACGCCATTTTCGTGGAGGATTTCCGGCGTCGTGCACATGCATCGGACGGTTCAGTCGAAAGCGCGGAATATAAAGACATCCACGACCACGTCGACTCCTTGCAGTCTATGAAGCAGCAAGCGGCGGAGGCGGAACGGGAAAAGCAAGAAGCCGCCGAAAGAAAGCTCCTGCCGGTGAGCTCAACGCCGCCGGTCGAGGATGTACCGCAATCAGTACCGGAGAAGAAGTTTCAGCCAGCCGACGAGGTTTCGGCAACATCTTCCATGGAAGACCTGAAGAAAAGAGTGCATGAGCTACGGTCATTGGCAGAGCGCAAGGTCAAGGCGCAAGGAACTGCTTTGAGGTCTGCGCCATTTCAGACGGCGAGCAGCCTGCAGACGCTTCCAGCAGGAGCGGAAGTGTTGATCGTGATTTCAACTCCCTACTGGTTTGGAGTGGAGACGCACGACGGTCAGCACGGTTGGATTTCGCGCGCTGAACTGGAGGACTTGCCATGAAAAGAAGATTGGTCGGGAGGTGCGCGATCATGGCGTGCCTGGCATTGCTCTCTGGCGTCTTCGTTCTGCCGACGGCAAATGGTCAGGCCAAACCGTACGAACGCAGCTTTGGGCAGTCCGAATCGGCGGTAAAAAAGGCGCTTCAGCAGATGCAAAGCGGGATGGCTGGGCACCTCCCCACGCTTGATGGATTTGCGGTTGCTAGCGGGCATGAGCTGGAGCGCTATCACCGTGCGTACTTTCAGGCTACTACGCAGGTCAGTCTGGCAGCGGATGGAGGCTCGATCGTCCGGGTCAGCGCAAAAGTGACTGCTTGGTACGACGATCCGCAGAAAGCGCATTCGGGGTACGAACTGCTGCGTTCCAATGGCCGAATTGAAAACGACATTCTCGATCAGCTATCGGAGCAATTGACAGCTTCGAAGCCGAGTCTGGATAAACAGGCTGAACAGGCTGCCAACTCGGAGCAGACGACGCGATCGGGGCAAACCGCGACCAGCAGCGCACAGGGCAAAGCAGAAATGATGCCAGTTCCGGCTCAGGGCGAGCGTCACTCAGAGCGGCCAAGAGCATCGAGCGAGGAGGCGATTTCTGCGCCGCAGCCACACCTGTTTGATTCGCCCTCGACGGTTTCTTCCTCGTTGGCGCGTGGCTTGGCATCATCAGGGAACGCTTTATCCTCCGGAACGGCGCACCCAGAGACGCCGAAAACGGATCCGGAACGAACCCGTCTATTGGCCGAGTTGGATCAACTGCAGGAGATCGTAAAAAACCAAGCACATCCGAAGAACATGGCAGCGGTGAAGAAAGCAGGAACTGCGGTGGTTGCGACTCCCAGCCTTGCCGCGAAGCCGATCTTCACGGCCTCTGCACATGACGAGTTCGAGATTCTGAATTACAACCAGGACTGGGTTCATGTGCGCATCTCGGGGTTGTCTCGTGGCTGGATCTGGCGCAACGATCTGGAATTGCCCGACAGCATTCCTGACACTCAGGCTGCTCCTGTGGCGGCCGCGAATTTTTTTCACGTCGTGCGTGAGGAGACAGCACCGTTCCCTGGTGATTGGGAGCCGCTTCGAGGCAAGAACGTCAAGCTGATTTCGGTGCAGAAGATCGACGAGTCGTCGAAAGAAACCGGCCCTCAGGTCAAACTCGACTTTGCCAGATCTCTGTTGGATAAGAACTACGAAGAGGTGGCACAGAAGTCGGCGGATTTGGCGGGCATCGTCCTGATCTTCGATTCAGCCGACGGTGGGATGATCGCAGTTCCCGAACCTATTCTGCAAAAATGGAAATCCGGAAAACTGTCGGACTCCGCTCTATGGCACGCATGCTATTTCGATCCGCCTGAGACCTTTGGAGGCGACAACTCCGCGGGACAGTAGTCGCAGTTCGGCACTCGCAGACTTCCGATCGCGAAACCCATAGGATTCCTTCGCAACTTTCTCGCAGTCTCAAAGCATCGAAGGAGCGGGCTTCCTGTGCACGTTCCTTCAAACACGCCGAAGAATCTCGGTCGCACAATCACCTTGCTGCTGGCAACGACCCTGTTCACTGCGAACAGCGGCGCCTATTCCGTACTCACGCACGAGGAGTTGATCGATCTGGCATGGAACAGTTCGATCCGGCCGCTGTTGCTCGCCAAGTTTCCCGGTGCCACGGAGAAACAGTTGAAAGATGCGCATGCCTATGCCTATGGCGGGTCGGCGGTTCAGGACATGGGGTACTACCCTTTTGGCAGAAAGTTCTTCAGCAATCTGACGCATTACGTGCGCAGCGGCGAATTCGTGATGTGGATGCTGCGCAACGCGCGCACGATCGACGAGTACGCTTTTGCGATCGGTGCTTTGTCGCACTATCTCGGGGACTCGATCGGGCATTCGGAGGCAATCAATCCGGCGACGGCGATCGAGTTTCCGAAACTGGAAAAGAAGTATGGCGATAAGGTGACGTATGGGGAAAGCCCTCACGGGCACATCCGGACCGAATTTGCGTTCGATGTCGATGAGCTTCGAGACGAAGCGTTTGCTCCGCCGGCTTATCTTGAATTCATCGGGTTCAAGGTGCCGAGAAAATTTCTGGAGAGAGCGTTCGTCGCGACCTACGGATTCGAAATTCGCGAAGCGCTAGGAAAAGCGTCGCGGCAGGCGTTGCGGAGCTATCGCACGTCTGTGCGGAGCTTCATCCCCGCATTTGCGGAGGCGGAGGTTGTGCTGCACGGGAACGCGTTTCCGCCTCACCCGGATGACGAGGCTTATCGGATCTTTTCCGAGCGCGTGGCCCAGACCAACTACGAGCGGCATTGGAAGCACGCGCACAAAGGACCGGGAGTCAAAGCTCACCTGTTGGCGATAGTCGTATTCCTGGTTCCAAAGGTGGGAGGAGCCTCAGATCTGGCAATCAAAATTCCTAACAACCAAACACAGGAATGGTATCTGCAGAGCATGAATCATACTGTCGATGTGTTTCGCGACACGCTGCACAAGGCACTCGAGGAGGGTGTAAACGATCCGGTTGCCTTGGCCAATATTGATCTCGACACAGGCAGACGATCGAAGGCGGGGGATTATCCACTGGCAGACGAGGCGTATGCGCAATTGCTCGCGCGGCTCACCCAGAAGCCGAATCGTGCAATCAGCGAAAGCTTGAAGCAGCACGTTCTCACTTACTACCACATGGCAGGGATGTCGGAAGATGAGAACGGGGAGATATCGAGTCGACTGGCAACGCTCGAAAAGATGAAGGGGAGGGGGACAGGGGAGTGAGTTTGGGATTGAGTTCCGAACAGCTACGCATTCCGTTTTTCGTGCACGGATCCTAAAATATTAATAATAAACGACTTATGCTCGGATGCCACTGTAAATTATTGAAATAAAATGGTTTACTTGTAAAATATTGCGTTTAAAAGGGTTACATCCTCCTTTCTTCTGTAAGTCCTTTGTATTCAGTGCATACTCTGCAAAATCTTGAAAACACGAGCGTTGCATTTGGCCGTCGTACTTTCTCGGTCCTTATTAATTCATGGCTGAACTCCAGTCTCAAAGTTCAGAGTCGAGAGGGATAGGCGGTACTGATACTGCGCGTTGACGTAGCCGATGGCGGCGTCGGTCTGCTGCAGTTGTGCCTGACTGAGTTCAACAATCGATCCCAACCCAAGGTTGTAACGGCCCTGCGCGAGAGTCAAACTCAGGTCCGCCTGTTTGGCAAGTTCTGCAGCGACACTCACCCGCTGAAAAGCGGTACCCGCTGAAAGCCAGGCCGTGCGAACGTCGCGCACTACGCGATCGCGCAGGCTGCGGGTGTTTTCTGTCGCCGCTTTGGCGCGGTAATTGGCCTCCGATGCCTGTGCGGTGAAAAGGAATCCGTTGAAGATCGGCACGTTCATATTTACGCCGATCGCGCCGTACCAACTGGAGACGAAATAGTTGGGGAAGCAGCCGCCAAAACAATCAGGGCGGACGGGCGTTCCTCCGGCGACACCGAGGGCGCTGATTGTAGGAAAGAGCAGATCACGCTGGGCGCGCCGGAATTTGTCGGCTGCCTGCTGATTGTAGGTGAGAGCTTGCAGGTCGGGACGCTGCTGCAGTGCCGTATTGATCAGTACATCTACGTCGGGCGGAGGCGATGGAAGTTGGTTGTTTTCGTCGCTGAGTTCGTACTGCACTTGTTTGTCGAAGCCCAGGACTGCCGTTAAGGCTGCGATCGTGGAGTCCACATTGTTTTGAGCATCGAGCAAAAGAAGCTTGGCCTGGGACAGGTTTACGTCAGCGAACGAAAGGTCCAGAGTTGATTTGAGCTTGTTCTGCGTGAGCACGTCGACCTGATGCTGCACGGACTGACGTGTCGTGACGGTCTGTTGCGCAACCTTGAGAAGCGCCTGAGCCTGCAGCGCATTGTAAAAAGCCTGGTCGGTTGCGAGAACGATATCCTCGGCGGTTGCCAGCGCGTTTGCATTTTGCGCTTTTTCCTCGAGTTTGGCGGACGACACAAGGTTGGTGGTGCGTCCGAAATCGGTGAGGAGTTGGCTCAGAGTGACCCCCGCCCCGGCGTGTTCGAGTAAACGCGAGGCCGTGAGCGATCCTGCGCCAATGCGACTACCTTCATTGGCGTCCACCGCGGTGATCGAACCGCTGAAATTGGGAAGCAGCGCAGCCCGGCTTTCGCGATAAATCTGGTGTTGTGCGAGGGCGACAAGACGTCCGACGCTGATTTGAGGGTTGTTCTTAAGTGCCAACTGCTCGGCCTGAATGCGGGTAAGTCGCATGGTTTGGCCGGGACTTGGCGCCGCTTGGGACCCGGGGGCGGAGTTGTTCGGAGGTGAAGTGGTTTGAATGGCCGCTGCGAGAATCGGTGGAGGGAGCGTTATTGACTGTGTGGCCGAGTCAATCGATATCTGCTGCGGCTGTGGGGCGGACGGCAGGTTTTGAGTTTGCGCCGGATTCGCGTTTTGCGCCAACGCAGACGTAGTTAGAAGGGCGGTGAGAGAAAGCAGTGTGGTGGGAATAAGAAGATGAAGCCTGGTCATCATGCCTGCTCCACGGTTTGCGAGATGGTGGGCCGGTTGCGATAAACCAGCAGGTACGCGGCGGGCACGATGAAGACCGTCAGCACGACCGACACGGTGAGGCCTCCGATGATGGTGCGTGCCAGAGGAGCGTATTGCTCGCTGCCTGTTCCGAGCTTTAGAGCCATGGGAATCATTCCAATGATGGTGGCCAACGATGTCATCAAAATTGGGCGCAGCCGAACTCTGCAGGAAGTGATCACCGCTTCTTCGATGGATTTACCCTGTTCTTCGAGTCGATGTGTGAACTCGACGATGAGAATGCTGTTCGACGCGGCTATGCCTACCAACATCAGGACGCCCATCAGCGACATCACATTCAGAGTGGTTCCCGTAAGCGGCAGGACGATCAGCACGCCGATGAATCCCATGGGGATCGCCAACATGATCAGAAATGGATCTTTGAACGATTTGAATTGCGCCACAAGGATGAGGTAAAGCAGAACAACGGAAAGCGAGAGTCCGATTGCAAAACTCTTGAACGAAGCATTCATCCCCTGGACCATGCCGCGAAGGTTAATGCGAACGTTCTCGGGGGCGTTGAGTTTGTGAATAACATTCGAGATCTCATCCGAAACCTTCCCCATATCCTCGCCTTTCGGGGTCACGTAAATGTCAGTCACGCGTTGAATCTGATAATGATCCACTTCGGTGGGCGTCTGAACCTGTTCCAGTTTCACGACGGCGTCAAGGGTAGTGGGTTGCTTCAAGTTGGGAGCACGGATGGGAATATTCGTCAGATCAGTGAAATCGTGGATCGCAGCGTGCCCTTTTTCGAAATACTGGACGGTGAGGAAGTAGTCATTGCCGGTCTTGTGGTCTACCCAGTAGTTTGGGGCAATCATTGAATTGGAGTTCAGTGCGGTAATAACGTTGTCGACGATATCTTTTTGCGAAAGGCCCAGTTCGGCCGCATGGACCCGGTCTACATCGAGCCGCAGTGCTGGATAATCTAAGTCCTGCGGGATATAAACCTCGCCTACTCCGGGCAGATTACGAATCTCGCTCGCGAGATTCTGGGCTACTGCATAGTTCTGGCGCAGGTGTGAACTGCTCACCCGTATATCGATGGGCGCGGGCATGCCCATATTGAGTACGGCATCGACCATTGATCCGCTCGAGAAAAAAGGCCGAATATCTGGAAACTGCCGCGCGATGTCGCTTCGTACTCGATCCATGTACCAAAAGCTGCTTTTGCTGTGGTCGTCTTGAAGAGCAACTTGAACGGTTGCGGTATAGGGTCCAGCGTTGGTGGTGTAAAGAGAAGAGAAGTCGGGCATGACTCCCAGATTCGAAACGACCATTTTTAAATCTTTGGGATCAATTTCGTGCTTGATCAGATCTTCAACCTTGGCCACGTACTGCTCGGTAACTTCCAGGCGCGTTCCCGTGGGTACTTTGAGATTGATCGTGAATTGACCGGCATCGGTCTGAGGGAAGAAGGCCAAACCGAGCAAGGGATAAATAGCGACACTGGCGAGAAAGGCACCACTGAGAATCGCCACCGTAAATGCGGGGCGCCTGGTTGCGCGCCGCACCCAGAGTTCATAGAAATCAAGGAGGCGATTGAACCAGCGATTGAAAGCTGTCGTGAAGCGCTCCCACCACGTGTGCTCTGCCGTCGCCGTCGGTTCGATCTCGTATTCACTCTTACGTCCGTGTGCTTCTACAGCGTGAGGGACGGCCTTTAGAAAGCGCGAACAGAACAAAGGAATCACTGTCATGGCGACCAGGTAGGAGGCAAACAGCGAGATCACTACCGTGAGCGCTAGCGCACTGAAGAGGAACTTGCTTACTCCATATAGAAACGTGACGGGGAAGAACACCACAACGGTGGTAAGGGTTGCGGCGAGCACCGCCAGACTTACTTCATTTCCGCCAATTTCAGCAGCCCTCATCGGTTCGGCGCCCATCTCCAGGTGCCGGTATATGTTTTCCAGTGAGATGACGGAGTTATCGATGATGCGCGAGAAGGCGAGCGCCAAGCCTCCGAGGATCATAGTGTTGATCGTGCTGTCCATCATGTAGAGCACGACGAAGGTGGCAAGGGCGGAGAGGGGGATCGAGAGGAATACAGCTGACGTGGCTCGGAAGCTGCCCAGAAAGACCAGGATCATCAAGCTGGTCAGCAGCAATCCGATCAGGCCTTCGTGAAGCAGGGTCTTGATCGCCTCTTTCACAAACGCAGACTGATCGAAGACGACCGTCGCTTTCAGTTGCTTGGGGATGTCGAACAGGTGTCCGATCATGTCCCGAATTCCGTTTACAACGTCGATGGTGTTGGTATCACCGCCTTGCTTCATGATCGGCAAATACACCGATCTTTGTCCGTCGACGCGAACCAGGTTGTACTGGATTTGATTCGCGTCTTCGGCCTTGCCCAGATCATTCACAGATACCCAGGAAGATCCGACGGTTTTCACCGGGATTTTGCCGAGCTGATCCATGTTGTCGACGAGGCTGTTGGAATAGACGTAGTAATCGAAAGACCCCATCTTGACGTCGCCTGCAGGCAAGATGAGGTTCGATTTATTTACAGCACTGACGACATCCATGGGGCTGAGCTGGCGCGAAGCGAGTTTGTATGGATCGACATAAACCATGATCTGGCGGTATTTCCCGCCGAATGGGGGAGGGATCTCGGCGCCCTTCACGACCGCGATTTGGTTGCGGATGGTGAATTGTCCAATGTCGTGCAGCTGCGTCTCATTCAAGCCCTCGCCTTTCAAGGTCACGAGGCAGACGGGAAGACTGGAGGCGTCGAATTTCAATACGACGGGCGGCAGCGTGCCGGGAGGCAAGCGCTTCAGGTCGGCCAAGGCGAGATTGGAGAGCTGCGTCACATCCGCATCGGCGTTTGTGCCAGGCTGGAAGTACACCTTGATAATGCTGACTCCCAACAGGGAGCGGGATTCCATGTGGTCGATACCGCTGGCCAGAGTGAAGAAGCGCTCCAATGGATCGGTGATGTCGGTCTCAATGTCCTGCGGGGGCATGCCCGAATAGAACGTCGCGACCACAACCTCTGGAAGATTGATGGAGGGGAACAGATCTACCGGCATGCGGACAAGGCTGGTCACACCGATGACCATCAGCGCCAGGCAGATGACGACGATGAAATATGGATTACGAATTGAGAAACCTGACATTTATTCGACCATTCGCTTAGTTTTGTATGGATTTTCCCGCCCTATTCCTGATTGCTCTCGTGATACTGCATTATTTGCACGACTTGGGGTGAAACCTTCTCGCCCGGTTTCAAGCCGGCACGATCGCTGACAACGACCATTTCCCCCTCGTGCAGGCCGGCAACTATTTCGGCATCTTCGGCTGTCTGAATGCCCAGACGCACGGGGCGATCCTCCAATTGGTTATCGCTGGTCACAACAAAGACCGAGGTTTTGTCCGTTGCATGGTTTATTGCCTGCAAAGGAATGGTTGGAATTCCCTCTTTGTGTTCAAGAACCAAATCGGCTTCTGCATAGAGACCGGGTACCAGCGCATGATCGCGATTGCGAACGTCGACTTCAGTGTGCATGGTTCGGGTGTCTTCTCGAACGTCTACTGCGAAACGCGCCACTTTGCCGGGGAATGTGCGATT
>DATFQQ010000464.1:0-3171 GCA_035264195.1 Candidatus Sulfotelmatobacter sp.
ACAGAATCCTGTGAATCCATGGAGTACCGTGGTGGGCGTGGTGAAAAATATCAAGCACGACGGGCTCGATGTCGATGGCGTGCCGCACCTCTATGTTCCGCTGAATCAATTTGTCGGGCGGACGTTGAGCTTGGCGTTGCGGACGTCTCTGCCCGCGACCGTGCTCGAACCACAGATTCGGCATGAAATCCAGAGCATTGATCCCGGCTTGCCGGTATTTAATGTTTCTTCTATGAACGACATCCTTGATCGATCACTGGCTTCACGCCGTTTTTCTGCCGATCTGGTGGGCGGATTTGCTGGACTGGCGGTGCTTCTGGCCTCCATCGGAATTTATGGCTTGTTGGCTTATATGGTCGGCCAAAGATCGCGCGAGATCGGTATCCGCATGGCGCTGGGCGCGCGGCGGGACGACATTCTGAGAATGTTCTTACGCAAGGGGGTCGCGCTTGCTGGCGTGGGCATCGTTGCCGGATTAGTCTTTTCTGCATCCACTGCGTCCATGATGGCAAGTTTGCTCTATGGTGTTCGCCCCCATGATCCGGCTGTGTTTCTGATCGTGCCTCTGCTTTTACTTGCAGTGGCCGCGGTGGCTAGCTATCTCCCAGCACGCCGCGCGACGAAAGTGAACCCGATCGTCGCCTTGCGCGAGAGTTGAGGACATAGGCTTCGGACTCTGAATATTGCGATTCAACATTAGCTACTCAATGGGGGCGATGACCACGTTATAGAAGGATTTGCGGTACGGACTGCGGCTGCGGGCGCAAGCGTCGTCTCTCTCGAGTATGCGTTGGCCCTCGAAGTTCGAGACGAAGACTCAGTCGCAATCTGATTCTTGCCGAAGGCTAAAAGCATTGTTGAGGCTTCCGCGGAACCAACGGTTCCCTAGACCGTTGTGAGTAGCGCGTCTTCCCGGCAGGCGCGCTACTCACCTTCGAAGAATTTTGTCGGGAATCATTCGGCTCTGAACCGATGGAGTGCTTTAATCACATTTAGCTCATTGCGGACATTCTTGAAACATCACAACTTACATCGACATTCCAAACGCTCGGAGAGCCAAGATCGCTGGCGAGCTATTACGTTTTTATGACGTTTTTTGAGCGGGGAACCTAACGCTGCAAACCGTTGACGAAAAGGGAGTTGGCTCCCCGGGGAGGATTCGAACCTCCAACATTTCGGTTAACAGCCGAACAGCTAATTTAATCAGAACTTGCCGGAATTCGCGCAATCGAAGGAATTCAGAAAGTTGCGATGAAACGGGACGAATCAATTTCTCCTTCTTTATTCACCTTTCATTCGCGTTTTGCCGTCATTCATCGCGATTAGTATTACGTTTTTATGACAGACAACTTCACGAGCATTTGTAACTGAACCGCACTGAGGTTCTAGAACATGGCAGAACGTCTCGCCAGTGGGCCGCGTGAAAAGGCCGAGACGCCTGTCTCCGGAGCGGTTCCGCAGAACGGATGAAGTGGATTAAACTTCCGGATGGCCGACGATCCGAGAGTGATCGCGGGTCGGTTCGACTCGCAATGCCGGAGCAAGGCCAACTTTTACAGATTAGCCCGTTCCAAGACAAGTGTTCCGGCTTCGACACGCTCGGGCCAGAGCCGTCATTCGTGAGGGCCTCACTGCAGGCGTGGAGCAGGACCGGTGGTGAGATTTTCTTCTTACCACGGCACAGGTTTGCTCGTACTTTTGACAGAAAGGTTTCGGATTCAGCCAAGTCAAGTTGGGTAGCGCCAAGATTCGAGCACGCGATCAACGGCCTCACGAATGGAGTCACGGGCGTCAGTCCGGCTGTAGCCGCTCATAAGAAGCTCATCGTATCGCGTGTGACGATGGCGGATGGCCGCAATCACAGCGGCAGTAAGGGCGCGTTCCTCGAGCGCCCGCCCGGCGAATGTCCGCCCCACCCGGCCACTGCCCCGCCGGGCAGTGTGTGCCGCGATCGTTCGCGCCTCCTCCGGCGGACACCCGGGGAACAGTCTCGAGATCACACCGGTCATACGCTCGATGAGATGGCGATCATTTTCGACACGGCGCACTTCGTCCCGTTCGCGCTGTCTCGCGCGCTGCTCACTATCCGCGAAGCATTCTTGTTCGGCGCGCTCGACCGCAGCCTCCGAAACCAAGATGCCCTGACGTTCGTAGCGGCCACGTGACCTGCTGAAACGAACCACTACCGCGTTAAGAGGGCTGTACTTCCGGGCTCGCCGGGTCAGGGCGGCATCACCCCTGGGGAGGTAAACTAGATGATCGAAATCCGCGCAACCCAGGCAAAGCGCGTGTTCACCTTCCATGAAGAGGAAATCGCCCTTCCACAGCTGCTTTCCACACGCCGCACACTGAGAATCGCGCAGGATGGCAAAGACGACGAGTTCTTTGGACTCCAGCGAGGATCCGATGTTGCTTCGTCGTACTGTCATGCCTAAGCGGCTCAACTGTTCCGAATTCTACGGACCCGCCAAATTTGGGAGGAAGGACGCACCTCTGCCGCGATCGTCAATGCGGGCAGTGTCCCGGGACCCGCGAGGGGACTTTCCCTTCGATGTCCAGCCGGTTTTGCTTGCGGTATTCGGCCCAAACCTTTTCCAGCCGGCGAGTTTGGTCCTTCGACGCGATTCCGAATCGGGCCACTGCCAGAATCAAGGCACGCACACTGACGTGGGGTTCTGCTGCTGGTCCTGTCGTCCCACACTTGCGGCAGGTGACGATCGGTGTCTGGATGTTACGGCTGGTCCGAATCCGCTGAAGCATTCCATCCAGTTCGTCCCGTAGGCTAATCAGTGCCGGCATCGACATTCCCTCGTGCCACTCCGAACGCAACTGCACGATCATTTCCGGAAACCAGGTTCTCTGCGCGTCGCCCGAGGCCATTTCCTGAGACCTCCGCGTCCGGCCGTCCGTTTTCAGATTTCGGCCTTTGTCATTGTAGTCGCGCTGCGGGCGCCGGGCACGACATTGGTTTCGAAATCAAAGCCACGACGTTACACCAGAGATATAGCTGGTGGAGGACTTCCGGTAAGCCCGGTGCATTCGATAGGTCGATGCAACACCATCTGATGTAAATCTTCTCTGTAAAGGTGGTGTTGGCATGAGATCAGGAATGAGGTTTGGACTCTCTGCGAGCGAGAAGAGTGACGTTTGGGACCGCTGGAAGGCCGGACA